>NZ_AUTH01000113.1:0-8329 GCF_000497975.1 Pseudoalteromonas sp. TB41
GCTTTTGCACAGTCGTCAGATGGAACTGGTTCTGTCACAAACGTTTCGAAACAAGAAGAAAAAGAACATCAAGATGAGCATGAACACGAAAAGGGACATGAAGAAGATAAAGGTGACCATGACGAGCACGGCCATGAAGGTGGTAATAAAGAGGGAGAAGAAGGACATGAAGAAGGTATCACTATTGATCCAAAGAAGATGTCGCTTGCTAACATTAAAGTGGAAAGTGTTAAGCCTGAATATCAATTTAGCTCCGTATATGCACCTGGCGAAATAAAAGCTAATGGCTATAAAAGTTATGTGGTATCACCACGTACAGAGTCAGTCATTATCAGTCGCCATGCAGCGCTTGGCGAGTATGTAGAAATAGGTCAGAAGTTAGTTACATTATTTAGTGAAGCAATGGCACAAGCACAAGCTGACTATTTAATCGCTTCAACCGAATGGCAACGTGTAAAAAAGCTGGGTAATAAGACGGTGAGTGAAAGTCGATTATTACAAGCTGAAACAACATACAATGCGAGCTATGGCAAGCTCATTGCTTTAGGGTTAACTGAAAAAGCAATAAATGGTATTTCTAACAAAGACATTAAAGCATTTGGGCAATATGCATTAACGGCGCACCGTGAAGGTGTCGTGCTTCAAGACGACTTTATCCAAGGGCAACGTGTTGATGCTGGGGATTCAGTCATGTTGTTAGCTGATGAAAAACAACTATGGGTTGAAGCAAAAGTTTCTCCAAATAAAAAGCTAAATTTATCAATTGATTCTCCTGCGGTACTTAAATTAGAAGGCCAGAGTTACAATGCCAAAGTTATCCAAGAAGCCCATACAATTGATCCCGTAACTCGTACAAGAATTATTAGATTGGGGGTACAGAATGCTGATGATAACCTTCATTCAGGTATGTTTGTAAAAGTTTACTTTCAGTTTGCCACAAAGCAGAAAGTGATGGCTGTGCCAGAAGAAGCATTGATCCGCAGCGCAGATGGTGATTGGACCGTATTTGTCGAAGACCACCCTGGAGAATTTAAAGCTGTAGAAGTAGAACTAGGCCGAGCCTTAGGTGATTTTAGGGAAATCATTGGCCTTGATAGTGGGACGCGAATTGTAACCAAAGGCGCATTTTTTGTTGCTTCTGAAATCGCTAAAGGCGGATTTGATCCGCATAACCACTAAGGAGCAAGACTATGTTTAATAAAATAATAGATTGGTCTGTTAATAATAGACTCCTGATTTTGATTGCGCTGTTTGCCACAATTGTCGGCGCAATTATGGTTATACCAAAACTAAATTTAGATGCCTTTCCTGATGTTACTAATGTTCAAGTTGCTGTAAATACTGAAGCGCCAGGACTAGCTGCTGAAGAAGTTGAACAACTCATTACGTACCCCATTGAAGCGGTCATGTATGCCTTACCTGATGTAGAACAAGTGCGCTCAATTTCTAAAACAGGCTTGTCTGGCGTCACGGTTGTTTTCAAAGAAGGCACCGACATTTACTTTGCAAGACAACTTGTATTTGAGCGTCTTCAAGCCGCAAAAGAACTGATACCAGAAGGTGTCGGCACACCCGAAATGGGGCCAAACACCTCAGGGCTAGGCCAAGTATTTCAGTACCTTCTTATTTCAGATAAAGATGCAGGCTATGATGCTATGGCACTCAGGAGTCTCAATGATTGGGTAGTAAAATTACTCGTTATGCCTGTCGATGGTGTTACTGATGTACTCTCCTTTGGAGGTATTGTTAGGCAGTACCAAGTAAATGTAGATCCATCTAAGCTTCTTTCTTATAACCTAACGCAAGAAGACGTTGTTGGTGCCCTAGATAACAACAATGCCAATGTTGGCGGATGGTATATGAACCGTGGGCAAGAGCAGCTTGTTATTAGAGGTGCAGGTTGGTTTGAAAGTGGTGACGCTGGTATTAGTAATATCAAACAAGTTCCCGTCAAAACAGTTGATGGGACAGTTGTGACGGTTTCGGATATTGCTAAAGTTGAAATGGGCAGTGAAATTCGTCAAGGTGCTGTCACAATGACGCGCAAAACCGAAGACGGTAAAGTCGAAAATTTAGGTGAAGTTGTCTCTGGCATTGTCTTAAAACGCATGGGGTCTAATACTAAAGCCACCATTGATGGTATCAATGCAAGAATCCCATTAATTAATCAAGCATTGCCTAAAGGTGTTCGCTTTGAACCATTTTATGATCAGGCTGATTTGATTGAAAAAGCCGTTGATACAGTAGTTGATGCACTATTACTAGCATTTATTTTCATCTGTATTGTATTAGCACTATTTTTAATGAATATACGTGCAACCTTCCTTGTCCTAATATCTATTCCAATTTCAATTGGTATCGCGTTAATGATCATGGCTTGGTGGGGCATTTCTGCAAACCTTATGTCATTGGGTGGCATTGCCGTAGCCATTGGTATGCTAGTTGATGGTTCAGTCGTGATGGTTGAAAACATGTTTAAGCATTTAAATAGACCAGACTCTACCCATTTAAAAACTGTAAAAGAAAGAGTGCCTAGTGCTGATACTGATCCACATGATGTAGAACAAGATGAGCATGGTATTAAGTTACGTCTTCAAAATGCGGGTAAAGAAGTGGCTCGTCCCGTATTTTTTGCAGCTTCTATTATTTTAGTCGTATTTACGCCTTTATTTAGCTTTGAAGGTGTTGAGGCAAAGTTATTTCAACCTATGGCAATAAGCATCATTTTAGCTGTTATATCTGCTATTGTGGTTGCGTTGTTTGTTGTACCCGCTTTAGCTACTTATTTATTTAAGTCAGGTGTAAAAGAGAGGGAAAGCTTTGTTCTTAGGCCATTAGACAAACTCTACAGAAAAGGGCTTACATTCGCACTAAAACGCACCAAATTAGTCATTTCAGCCGCACTTATATTAGTTTTCTCTGCCTTTGCATTAGTTCCATTAATTGGTACTGAATTTGTACCTGAGTTAGAAGAAGGGACGATAAACTTAAGAGCAACGCTGGCACCTTCTTCCAGTTTAGATACCGCGCTCACTGTGGCACCAATTCTAGAAGAAAAACTAATGGCTTTTCCTGAAGTAACCTATGCATTAAGCCGAATTGGTCGAGCCGAAATAGGTGGAGATCCAGAGCCTGTGAATAACATAGAAATTTACATAGGGTTGAAGCCTGTTTCTGAGTGGACCAGTGCATCTAATCGATATGAACTTCAAGGGAAAATGGAGAGATCTTTAGAGGAGTTTCCTGGCTTACTACTAAACTTTTCTCAACCTATTGCGACTCGTGTTGATGAGTTACTATCTGGCGTAAAAGCTCAGTTGGCGATAAAGTTATTTGGCCCTGAGTTAGACGTTTTAGCAGCTAAAGGACAAGAGATCGAAGCGGCTATAAAGAGTGTTGATGGTGCAAGAGATGTTGCTCTTGAGCAAATTGCAGGTGAAGCGCAACTTGTCGTAAAACCTAATAGGCAAGAGCTATCGCGCTTTGGACTTTCAGTTGTTGATATAATGGAAGTTGTGCGAGATGGTATTGGAGGGGTTGAAGCTGGACAAATCATCAAAGGCAATGAACGTTATGATATTTACGTGCGTATTGAAGAAGAGTACCGACAAAATAAGGAAGCTATTTCAGATATTCGAATTCAGTCACCAACAGGCGCCTGGGTACGCTTAGGTGATGTTGCAACAGTTTCATTTGAATCAGGTCCTCCTCAAGTAAGGCGCGATGATGTTCAAAGGCGTGTCGTTATTCAAGCAAACGTTCAGAATAGAGATATGGGCAGTGTAGTAGCCGACATCAGAAAAGTTATTGCTGAGAAAGTTGACCTACCTTCAGGCTACTCGGTAGCAATAGGTGGCCAATTCGAAAGCCAGCAGCGTGCTCAAAACAGACTAGCTATCGTTGTACCTTTATCTTTAGCGCTAATTGCATTGTTACTTTACTTTGCTTTTGGCTCTGTTGGTCAAGCTATGCTGATTTTAGTGAATGTGCCACTAGCCGTAATTGGCGGTGTTTTTTCTCTGTATATATCTGGCCAATATTTATCTGTACCAAGCTCAGTAGGCTTTATTACCTTATTCGGTGTAGCGGTATTAAATGGGGTTGTAATGGTAGAAAGCATCAACCAACGAATAAAAGATGGCTTAGAGGCTTCCAAGGCAGTTTTTGAAGGAGCAACGTCAAGATTAAGACCTGTACTTATGACAGCAATTACATCTGCATTAGGATTAATCCCAATGCTAATGTCAAATGGTGTAGGTGCTGAAATCCAGCGCCCACTTGCCAGTGTTATTGTAGGTGGCTTGGTAACGGCCACGCTGTTAACACTGTTTGTATTACCTGTTTTATATCGCTGGTTTTCAAGGAAAAAAATTGAGGAGTTGTCTCGTTAACTAAGATAGCCTAACTTAGATTATTCCGTATTAGGTACGTAGCTGATGCGGAATAATTTTATAATGTTACGTGGTAAGAGATGGGTCATTGTCTTTCTGGAAAAAGAGGTGGTTTGATCTACTGCTATAGTAAAGAAGATATTTTAATATACAGCTCTTTTGCTTGTGCGTGATTTAAATTATTTGCTGACTTATTTTGACCAATAGTTGAAGTGACACTTACAGCCTCGTTAGAGGTTTGTTCGATATCTTTTGTGGTTTTTGCTCCATTATCTTTATGCAAGCGTTCTATACCAATACTAGAGATATTGACCGAATCACTAGTAAGCACGTTAAGATTTAATTTCGTTACGGTATTTAAAAACGGCAGACCAGCACTAGCGGAATTTACATCCGCTATATTTGTATTGACACTTAATAGGTTAATACTCAACTTTACTTATACTCCCCTAGTATCCAATTATAGTATCTTGTTGGGGAGATCGCCATTTTTCTATTAGATAACAAAGCTAACAATATTTGTGATCGGATACTTTTAATGGGCACTTCAGCTTTAAGCTCATTATTTGTGTATATTAGGTAACAGTAGAGGGCGAACTTCTTCCATATTGTTTTGATTAACCTGCACAACATGAAAGCTCAGTTACATCTTTATTAAAGGTTTGAGCACACAGTTTTAACCCTTCAACCATCGTTAGGTATGGAAATAATTGGTTTGCTAAATCAGTAACGGTCATTTGGTTGCTAATAGCTAATGCTGCACTTTGAATTAACTCTCCACCCTCATGAGATAATATCTGTGCCCCAATAATGCGCTCACTTTTACTCTCCGCTACTAACTTAATAAAGCCATCAGTTTCAAAGTTAGCTAATGCCCTTGGCACATTTTCCATATCCAAAACTCGACTAACAACATCAAGACCTTTAGATATAGCTTGCTCTTCTGATAAACCTACCGTTGCAACTTGTGGGTCAGTGAATACCACGACAGGCATGGTAGATAAATCAAGTATAGCATCACCACCTGTCATATTTATTCCTGCTCTACTTCCTGCTGCCGCTGCTACATAAACAAATTGAGGCATGTTAGAGCAATCACCTGCTGCATAGATATTCGCTATTGATGTCTCCATGCGTTCATTGACTTTGATCGCTCCATTCATTTCTGTTTCAACACCTATACTTTCCAAGCCAAGTTTACCTGTATTAGCAAATCGACCTGTGGATATTAGTAATTTTCTGGCTGTTAATGTTCCCTCATTAGTACCTAATGAGAATAGACTTCCATCATGGCTTACATTATTAGCCTGCGTATTATCTAGGATTTTGATACCTGCATATTCCGGAGCATCGTGAACAGTGATTCCGGCCCATCGTGAACACCCGTTCTGGTTTTAGCGTGAACGCTCATTCCGGTTTTATCGTGAACACTTTTGACTGATTTTCCGGAATCGGTGTTCACACCAAACCAGTACAATTTCAACGCATTGATTATTAATTACTTTGTTAAGCTATTTCCTTTTTGTATTACTGAGGAAGGGATATGGCGACTAAGAGGATCACAATGCGTAAAATTCGAGAAGTGTTGAGGCTACATTTTGCTGCCCAACTCAGTGTCAGAAAAATAAGTGCCAGCACTAAGATCAGTGTCGGTGGTATTCAAAAACTACTCACTAAAGCCAGAGCTTTATCGTTAAGTTGGCCACTGCCCGACGAGCTTGATGATTCTGTGCTTGCTAGTCAGTTCTATCCTCGCGCCGACACTCGGCCATCCCAGCGATTTGAAGTGCCAGATTGGCCAGCCATTCGAAAAGAATTAACGGGCAAAGGCGTCACCAAGAACTTACTCTGGGAAGAATATACTCAGCAATATCCGAATCGTTGTTACAGCTATTCTCAGTTCTGCGATCGCTATATGACCTGGCTTAAAAAGCAAAAACGTTCGATGCGACAAGTGCATAAAGCAGGAGAAAAACTCTTTGTCGATTATGCGGGTCAAACGATGCCCATTGTTTGTAATGCGACGGGTGAAGTGAAGTTCGCCCAGATATTCGTGGCGGTGATGGGCGCATCAAATTATACATTTTGTGAAGCAACCTGGAGCCAAAGTCTACCCGACTGGATCGGCAGTCACGTGCGAGCATTTGAATTTATCGGCGGTATACCTGACATGGTTATCCCCGATAATTTACGCAGTGGTGTCAGTAAAGCGTGTCGCTACGACCCTGATGTTAACCCGAGTTATCAGCAATTGGCCGCGCATTATGGCACCGTGATTGTGCCTGCTCGTCCCAGAAAACCACAAGATAAAGCCAAGGCCGAAGTGGGCGTGCAAATCATTGAACGCTGGATACTCGCCAAGTTACGACACCAAACCTTTTTCTCATTAGCTGAGCTAAACCATTGCATCAAAGCCTTACTGCTTGAGGTCAATAATAAGCCCTTTAAGCAACTGAGTGGGACACGACAATCATGGTTCGAGTCAATCGACAAACCCGCCCTCGCGCCCATGCCCAAACTAGCTTATCAATTCACGGATATTAAACACGTCAAAGTGAATATTGATTATCACGTTCAGTATGATAACCATCTTTACTCGGTACCCCATCACTTGGTGGGTGAAAAGCTTGAACTTCATGCCAAAGACAACTTGATTGAGGCTTATTTCAAGCATAAACGCATCACCAGTCACCCGAGAAAATATCATCCGGGCATGACCACCACATCCGAGCACATGCCTGTAAAGCATGAGAAGCATCATAAATGGTCACCAGGGCGTTTAATGAATTGGGCGAAAGATATTGGAGATGACGTTTTGCTCTGGGTGAAAGCACAATTGGCACAGAAACAACATGAAGAACAAGCGTATCGTGTGTGCTTAGGCTTACTCAACCTATCAAGAAGCTATCCCGCCGATCGGCTCAATAACGCCTGTGCGATAGCCAATCAATACAGTTTATATCGGTTAAAACATATCAAAGACATACTCAGTAGCAACCAAGATAAATTGCCGCGAACGCAAGAAGAGCCGTCGACGTTATTGCCACAATCCCATGAAAATATCCGTGGTCCTAAAAGCTTCCATTAAGGTAAGGAAATTCTATGTTAGAACAAACGATAACTCAGCTTCGTCAACTCAAACTCAGTGGTATGGCCAACGCCTTAGTGAGCCAAATGGAACAACCAAGTACTTATGAAGGGTTGTCCTTCGATGAGCGACTACAACTGCTAGCAGACAGTGAAGCCCAAGACCGAGAGAGCCGAAAACAACAACGCTTACTTAAAGCGGCAAAACTTAAATTAGCCGCTAACGCCAGAGACATAGATTATCATCACCCGCGAGGTCTCAATCAATCGATGATGGCATCGCTACTGCAATGTGATTGGCTGAATAAATCACAAAACTTACTGATCACAGGCCCTTGCGGTAGCGGTAAAACCTATATCACTTGTGCGCTTGCGCATACAGGATGCATGAAAGGCTACAGCGTTAAATATTACCGACTCTCAAGGTTGATGCTTGCGCTGACACAAGCCAAAGCAGATGGCACTTACAGTCGAATGTTACAGTCACTCGCTAAGATCGACTTACTCGTTTTAGATGATTGGGGGCTTGAGCCACTTAAAGCGGCACAACGAAATGACTTAATGGAGATCATGGATGATAGGCACGGCAGTTCATCAACCGCCATCATCAGTCAATTACCCACCGAAGAATGGCATCAATCCATCGGCGATAATACCTTAGCCGATGCCATTTTAGATCGACTAATGCACAATGCTCATCGGATAAAATTAAAGGGGGAGTCTATGAGAAAAATTCAATCTAAAATTGACCATCGTGAACACTTAGGTTAAAAATGTCATGAACCCAATGCGTGGAATTTAAGTGTTCACGATAAAACCGGAATCGGTGTTCACCATCACCGGAATACGCA
>NZ_AUTH01000114.1:0-11212 GCF_000497975.1 Pseudoalteromonas sp. TB41
GAGGATAAACACATGTCACTAGGTAAAGTGCAAGTTAACAATTTGAATTTAGGGCAAGGTGACATCCAAGGTGTTGAGCGACACTTCTTGTTTGTTGGCCGTGCAGGTTCGGTTGATGAAGAAAGCCAATTATTTAGCATTGGCGCTAAAACCGACTTAGAAAAAACCTTTGCAGATAGCCCACTGCGCGATCAGCTTATTGCTGCGCAATTAAACGCAGGCCAAAACTGGACCGCAGCGGTTTACCCAATGGCCGAACTGGAAACCATTGTTGATGCCATTGACCGCGCCAACGAAGTACAAAGCTTTGAAATGGTAGTGGTATGTGCTGAGCAAACAGCAAGCGCAGAACTCACAGATATTCATGATCACCTAACATCATTGCAAGCCACATTAGGCCGTTTTGTATCGGCATTGGTTGCCGTGCCTGGTATTGATGCAGCTACGCAAACATGGCCAACCTATGAAGCCGCAACCATTGCATTGCAAGCCGATATTGCCGCGCACTTAGTGGTGCCCGTACCGCAATTACACGGCAATAACGTAGGCGTATTAGCAGGGCGATTATGTGACCGCAGCGTAAGCATTGCCGACAGCCCCATGCGCGTAGCAACGGGCAGTGTGTTAGGCCTAGGCGCGGCACCGGTTGACAGAGAAAACGAGCCGCTGTCTCTTGCCACACTAGAAACCCTAGCAAATAAACGCATGAGCGTACCGCAGTGGTATAGCGATTTTGAGGGTGTTTATTGGAGCGATGCCCAAACGCTCGACGCTGCAGGCGGTGACTACCAATACCTTGAGCATTTACGCCCAGTGCATAAAGCCAGCCGAGAAGTGCGGGTATTAGCTATTCGCCGTGTTGCAAACCGTGCGCTTAATTCAACGCCTAACAGCATTGAACTAAACAAGTCGTACTTTATGAAGCCACTGCGCGCCATGAGCAAAAGCACCACCATTTTAGGCACGCAGTTTCCGGGTGATATTAAGCCGCCAGTAGAGGGCGATGTAACGATTGTATGGACCACAAACAAAGCGGTGGTTATTTACTTGGTTGTTCGCCCTTACAACTCGCCAAAAGAAATTACCGTAAACATCATGCTTGATTTAAGCAGCAACTAGGAGCACTAACCATGCGTTTATCTGGAATGAATTTTAACGTGAACTTGGGTGACATTATGGTCCAAGTTGACACGGCATCACTGGCTATTACCGACAATAGCGCCGTGAGCCAAACAAGTGGCGTGCCTGATGGTTTTGTTGATGGCGATGTAGCGGCCAGCGGTGAGCTATCGGTTAACGCCAGTAACTTTGCGCTTATATCAGATGCGGCAAAAAGTGCAGGCGCTTGGCGCGCAATGGAACCGTTCGACATTATGTTTTATGCAAAAACCAGCAAAGACGAGCTAAAAGTAGAAGCGTTTGGTTGCCGCATTAAGCTAAGCGACATTTTAGACATAGACAAAAAAGGTGGCCAAGCCAGCCTGTTTAAAATTCCGTTTGATGTAACCGACCCCGACTTTGTAAAAATCAACGGTGTGCCGTACTTACGCGCCGAAGAAATTGAAAACATAGTGCAATAAGGTAGTTAGTAAATGGATGATCTAGACCACCTAGTAATAGCACAGGAACGCGCTGAAAAACGGTTTACCGATCAGCGCTTAAAAGGACTTAACAACAGCCGCGTGATCAGTGCAACGGATTGCATTGATTGCGGCGACCCAATACCCAAAGCGCGGCAAAAAGCCATTAAAGGTGTGCAGCGCTGTGTACCGTGCCAATCGTTAAGCGAGTAGCAAAATGAACAATATCAAAGTGAATTACAGCTTTATTTCAGAACTTGAAGGCGGCGCGCAGTTAAAAGGCTATGTGCCCGATGCGGCTAATTCTAGGTCTGGGGTAACTATTGCCACCGGCTTTGATATTGGCCAGCGATCACGCGAAGACTTAGAGCGCATGTTTTTTATCGCACGACCTTCATTAATCGATAAGTTAGTACCGTACTGCGAGCAACACGGCGAACACGCAGAGATGATGCTTAAGCTAATGCCGTTAAAAGTAACCGAAGATGAAGCAACGCTAATTGATCGCTGTGCAAAGTTTGAGTCGCTATTTTTGTTAGTCGAAAAGTATAACCAACATTCAGCAATCAAGTTTGAACAACTGCCAGAGCCCATGCAAACCGTGATTGCATCGGTGGCGTTTCAGTATGGCAATTTAGCAAAGCGTTGCCCCAACTTTTGGCGCACGGCCATTACTCAAAATACAAAAGCTATGATTGATGAACTGGTAGATTTTGGCGACCGATACACAACGCGCCGTTGGCGTGAAGCAAGTTATTTAAAACAGGCAGGGCAATAATTATGGAATGGAAAAAAATTGCAAACACAGTAGGCGGTATTGCTGGCGCAGTAGCTCCTTTATTAACTGGCCCTGTAGGTTTAGCGGTAAGTATTGGTAGCCAAATTGCGGGCGCATTAGGCACAGAAAATACGCCAGAAGCGGTGGCTGCTGAGTTAAAAAATAACCCTGATGCAGCGCTTAAGTTGCAACAGTGGGCACACGAAGAACGTGAGCAAATACGCCAGGCTAATATTGAGCTGCAAAAAATTGCACTTGAAGAATACAAAGCGGATTTAAACGACCGCCAAAACGCACGAACTAACAATAAAGATCATTGGATGCCCTCAACGCTCACCATCTTACTGTTTGTTTTGTTCTCGGCGGTATTAGGTGCTTTGTTTTACGGCCCCGACATTGAGCGAAACCGTGACCTAATAGTGTATTTGGTTGGCAACTTGTTCGTGTTGCTAGCTAACGCCGCTGCATTTTGGTTAAGCGCTACTAAAAGCTCGAACGATAAAGACAAATTAATGAACCTAATGCAAAAAACGGCAGGACAAGGAGTAGCAAAATGACCCAAGTAGCAACGTGGCTCATGGTCGCCATTGCATTTATTAGCTTAGTGCTAACCATATTAGTGCCGCTGTTAGTGAGCTTGTTTAATGCCCACAAAGCCACGGCCAAAGAGCTAAGCGACCATAAAACCCATGTGGCCGAAACCTACGCCACCAAAACCGATTTTGACAAATTAACCGATCGTATGGAAAGCCGTATGCGAGATGGATTTGAAACGTTACAAAAATTATTAACTACTCATTCTAAGGATTAACCCATGAACAAGAACATTACTTTAACAATAGCAGGTGAAGAACTGGGCTTTGACGTTACCACCGAAAATTATAACGGCTACCTAAACGACATTATGCCTAATAACAAAGTAGCGCCCGCGCATAACTTTGTAATGCGCTCGGTTGTTGATAGTGACAAAGAACAATTACGCAAAGTGTTAAGTGATTCGCCAGGCGCAGCAATGCAAATTTGTGGCTTGCTGCAGCAGGAGTTTGCGCCAGCAATTGAAATTAGCGTAAAAAAATAGAATCGCTGGTTGAAGCCATAGGCAACAACCAGCTTGAGCAATTGCTAACGTATCGGCGGCAAATATTGCCCCACGAAGACGATAGCGAACTAAACATTGCTCGGGCTGCATGGCTTATTAAGCGCCAGCGAGAAGATTTAGAAAACATAATTACCAATGCCGTGTGCAAAGCCTTTGGGGGCAAGTAAATGAGTTTACCGCAACAGCTAATGTTTACCGTTGGATTAGTTGACCAAATAACTAAGCCTATTGCCAAAATAAGCAATAGCTTAAATGGGTTAACCAACGACTATCAACGCGGCACCATGAAAATGGCGTCGGGCGTTGCGGGTATTGCGGCCAGTGGTTATGCACTGCAAAACGCATTGATGCCAGCCATTGAAATGGATCGTGCATTGGGCGAGGTTAAGTCATTAGGTGTGCGCGAATCGGCACTAAAACAACTGACTGATACATCATACGAATTTGCGCTTAAGTACGGCAAATCGTCTACCGAATTTGTTAAATCGAGCTACGACATACAAAGCGCCATTGCAGGCCTTAACGATGCTGACTTATCAGCGTTTACGTTATCAGGGAACGTGCTTGCTGCAGCCACCAAAGCGGACGCTGCCACCATCACAGATTATATGGGTACCATGTATGGCACATTTAAAAATGAAGCCGAATCAATGGGCAAAGGCGAATGGGTACAACAATTAACAGGCATGACAGCTACCGCAGTTCAAGTATTTAAGACTGACGGTAAAAAAATGGCTGATGCATTCAAAGGAATGAGTGGCGCATCCAAAGAAGCGTTAAGCGATCAGATGGCAATACTCGGTACGCTACAGTCAACACTTGGCGGAGGTGAGTCAGCAACACAATACAAAGCATTCTTGGGCGGAGCTGCAAAAGCTCAAGAAAAGTTAGGGATGAACTTTACTGATCAGTATGGAAAGTTATTACCAACAATAGAAATATTAGAAAAATTAAAAGGTAAGTATGGTGATTTAACAATAGCTTCAGACAGGCTAGAAATAAAAGAGGCATTTGGAACTGATCAAGCATTAGGGTTTATTGATTTGCTTTCGAAAGATACAGATGCATTAAGAGTAAATATGGACGCTTTGGGTAAAGTTAAAGGTATGGAGCAAGCTGAAAAAATGGCTTCAGCAATGACCGACCAAAGCGAGCGTTTAAGCCAAAGTTGGTATGTAATACGTGCAGCGTTAGGCTCTGCGATTTTGCCAGCCTTTAACGACTTTGTGGGCTTAATTGCCGACATGGGATCAGGCGTTTTAAGTTTTACAGAAGAATTTCCAACACTAACCAAATGGCTAGGCTATGCCGCTGTAGGTGTATTGGGCTTAGTAGCTGCGGGCGGTTTGATTTCTATTGTAATGGGAGCTGCAACTATGGCTACTACTGCTTGGAATGCAGCCGCATTAATTGGCAGGGGTATAAGCGCTGCTTGGACAGCATCAATTACTTTTTTAAGAGGAGCCATGCTGGCGCTAAACATTGCCATGTACGCTAACCCAATTGGTTTAATTGTCGCGGGTATTGCCGCTGCAGTTGTAGCAGTGGGCGCACTGATTTATTACTGGGATGACCTAAAAGCCAGCTTTGCTGATATTAGCTGGGTAAACGTGTTACTCACTGGCCTTGAATACGCATGGAAAGCCGTAGAGTTTTTATTCGCACCATTGCTATGGGCAATTGAAGAACTAGCAAGCCTAGCGGGCATTGAAATAGACACCAGTTTTGAAGGTGTAAAAGGTTTAATTGGCCTAGAGCAAGTGCCAGCCACACAACCACAAGCTAGCAGCACCCCAAGCATTGCGGCCATTTCCCCAGTTCAAAGCAGAGTTGAACGCGGCGGTATTACCCAGCAAATTAGCAACGCTAACCAACAAAAATCGACCCACATTGCCAGCGTAACGATTAACCCAGCCAAAGGCGATACCAATTACATGAACTTTGTTGAGATGCACTCATGAGTATTTATCGCGATTTACAGATTAAACATGGCGACGTGGTGTTAGATGCAGGGCACAACCCCATGTATTTAACCGATCGTGATGTGATTGCTCAAGACATTGTGCATGCCATTTTAGACACAGGCCTTGCAAACTTATTAGTAAGCGACCGAGGAACTGGCACAACCCAAGACACCCAAACGCAAATAAAGCTATTGGTTGAAGATGATGTGCGCATTATGCCTGGCACGGTAAAAGTTCAGCAAAACGAGAACCAAAAAGGCCAATGGTGGGTGCATGCTAAAACCATCGAATTTGGCGCTATTTCATCATTGATCATAGAGGCGCAATAATGGCTGACTTAACCCCAATAATTGACTTTAAACGCATTGTAGAAAAAGCGGGTATACCCACCACAGAAGACGGCTGGAAAACGCTATTTAAACAAGACGTAGATGAAAGCGGCAGTATTATTGCTAACGACTCGCCTTATTCACCATTTTGGCGACTTATTAGCGCGATTGTGGCAAAGCCTGCCACATGGGTAGTCAACAAAATATTAATAGAAAAAATACTGCCTAATCTATTTTTGCAAACGGCTACTGATAGCGAATTTATTGAAGCCAAAGCATGGGAGCACGACTTAACGCGTAAAAGTGAAGAGCGAGCACATGGCAAAGTGCGATTTAATCGCGCAGCTATTACAGGACCAGGTTTATTAATTAGCGCCGGTACCGTAATACAAACCGACGCTATAAACGGCACAGTTTACCGTGTGCTAACGGTTGATGATGTAATTTTACCTGAAAACCAAGCAAGTGTATTAGTGCCTGTTGTTGCCGAAAATGCAGGGGCAGCATACAACCTAGGCGCAGGTTATTACCATATTTTACCTGAGTCGGTAACGGGTATTGCCAGTGCAGTTAATGATGAAAACTGGCTTGATGCGCTTGGCGCGGATGCCGAGACAAACCAAGATTTAAAACTACGCACCCGTAACGCATTTACCGCTGCAGCGCCTTGGCACATTGACGCCGTTTATCGCGCTATTTTAACCCAGCGCAGTGGCCTTGATACCGACAATATATTTTTTGAACACGATGCACCGCGTGGCCCTGGTACTGCCAATGCCTATATTTTGTTAGACACAGGTACACCCAGCCAAAGCTTAATTGATGATTTAAACGAATACGTAATGGAAAAAGGCTTCCATGGTCATGGCGACGATTTACAAGTAATTGCTATGCCAGGTGTAAATGTGAGTGTAGGTGTAACTGTTTACCCGCATGGCTATTTATTAGCGACCCAAGTAACCGCATTGCTAACAAACGTTGAAAACTTTATACGCAGTGCGTTTAGAGAAAACACCGATTACACAGTGACTAAAACACAACCCGCTAGCCGCTTTAGCTTTAGCAGATTAAGCCAAGAGTTACATAGAGAGTTTGACGGTATTGATTCATTAAATTGGCACCAAACCGATATAACCAGCCAAAACAATGTGCCGCGCTTAACTGCGCTAACTATAGAAAACGGTAATGCACTATGAACATAAACTGGCAAGCGCTAACTAAAATGCCTTACTGGCTGGCTAGGCCAGCTAGTGAGCTCGATAAGCTACGCCAAGCAGCCGTTATTTATTGGCAGCGTGTAGCAGACATGCTGGCATGGCCTGCTAAGCAGCTTGACCCAATGACCGCCGAACTTGAGTTGGTTAATTTACTCGCATGGGAGCGAGACATTACTCAAATACCTAACGAAACAGAGCTGATGTACAGAACGCGCGTTAAGTACGCTTTGCCATTTGCTAAAGGGGCAGGGAGCAAAAGCGGCTGGCTTGATATGTTTGAAAAGCTCGGTATGCCATGGATAACCATTGATGAGCGAATAAGTACGGTTGATTGGGATGTTGTGAGTTTGCAACTGCTGGATGCCGACTTAGGCGAACGCCAAAATTTAATAAATGCATTATGCCGCCAATATGGGCGAACGACTCGTCGTTATGAATACGTGACTATTGCCAAGCAAACTGTAGCTGCACCCCCTAAAAACTTTGATGGTGATGGTGAATTCACTATAGCCAAATTAAATACCAATTTATTACCAACAAACCGATTTATGACGATGGACAGCCATGCTGAATTTACCGTCGCGAATGTTAAACAGGAGTATTAAACCATGGCACAAGTTATAACGATTGCCGGCGAAAAGTTATTTGCAACCAAGGCACAGGCTAACCAACAATTAGACATAGACACTTTTATTTTTGCTAACGTAGCAGGGCAAGACCCAACCGGCACAATTGATCGCAACGAAGGCATTCCAAACAGCTATATTGTGCATCAACAAAACGTGCAGCAAACAGGCCGTATTAACGACAACGTAGTTGTTTACTCAACGGTTCTCGATAGCGTTACGGGCCCGTTTGAATTTAACTGGGTAGGACTGTATTCGTCAATAAATCAAACATTAGTAGCCATTAGCCATGTACCAACTGTTGCCAAAACAATCACCGCGCCAGGCAGTGCCGGTAACACACTAAACCGTAACTTTGGTATTGAATACTCAGGCATAGCAGATTTGGCGGGTATTAGCGTATCGCCAGAAACATGGCAGTTAGACTTTACTGCACGTTTAAGCGGCATGGATGAGCTAACCCGCCAGCTCGCTAGCGACATGAACGGCAAGGACTGGTTTATTGATGATGGCTTTAAAGTAGTCCCGCGATCAACCGCCAATACATTTAGCGTAACACCGGGCGTAGGTTATGTAAGTGGCCTGCGTGTGGAATTAAAGAATGAGAAAATATTAACTTTGCAAAGCTATCCGCAATTTGTATATGTTGATGCTTACTTCGATGGCAACGCATCAAGCCAATGGGAACCACAAGTGGTGTTTACTGTGTCGAACACCGAAATGGATGATTACATTGATGTAAATGGTATAGAACATTATGTTTTTAAACTTGTTCAAATAATAGATGTAAACACAATTAATGACTTTAGATCGGAATCAAAATTTTCTGAAAAAAGCTGGGTGCAAGATACATTTATAAAAAAGTTAGAGGCAGATAAAAAGTTTGAGGAAGTTAATCGAATTAAGAAAGGTTTTATGTCATGCATTAACGCTAATACTTTAGCATTTTCAAATGGTGCGTATCAGCCTAATGATATTAATCAATCAAACTCAATTAAGTCTACTGATGCAAACACAGGTGTTTTGGTTAAAGCTGAGTATGGTGCTTATTTAGATTTGGTTATGCCTTATGCTGTACTTATTGGAGACTCTATTGCAGAAGGTCATCCAGAACAGCACGGAAGGCTTCACCCTTCAGGGAATGTTGATTATATGGAAAGCTATAAATCGCAAGTGGGGCAGTTAAGCTTTGAGCTATCCAACAAATTCACTATTCCATTTTTAAATCATGGTATTGGTGGTCAAACATCTGTAGATATTAAAAGTAGATGGGAAAGGGATGTATTACATCAAATAAAAGAAGTGGGTGATGGTAGAGGTAATCAAACAATGAACTTTGGTGGCCAGTTGCCGCATTTAGTTTACTTGCATGTTGGTATTAACGATATAAGTATTGGTATTGAAATAGATACTATGAAAAACAATTTCAGATATTTTGCACAAAGTTGTAAAGATAATAATATTATTTTAATGCTAAGCAATATTGGCGCATATGCTCTATACAACGATGCAAAAGAAAAGAAAGCACGTGAATTTAATACGTGGCTCCAAACAGACTTTAAATCAGAATTTGAAGATGTTGAAATTATCGATTATTTACACTGGTCTACAAATGGAACAGGGGATTATAAAAACTTAAAGGATGGAATGTTTGCAGACAATGTTCATCCAAATAAGTCAGGATATATTGATTTTGCCAGTTATATAGCAGATCAAACACATTCACCCATTATTTTATCGTCTCTTTACTTTGACCAAACAATATATGGACCAAATAGGTTTAGTAACATTACAAAGTTCTCTTTTAATAATAAAGACTTTAAAACAAAAGACAGCAATATTATTAAGTTTAATCCTGGAAACTTAGATAACAAAGATAACCCTATTAAAAGAATTACTTTATTAGAATTTGAGGTTATAACGGGTGATGGTATAGAACAACAAAGTGGTTTTTGCCAAGTATATGGTGAGTTTACTAATAAGAAGGTAGAGGTGCCAAATAGTGTGATGAAAGAAAGTACTGAAATAGTAGCGGCAGGTGTTATTTATAGAGGTGAACTAAGTGACAGTTGGAAAAATTTCGGTATAAAAAGTATTGATAAATCAGATCTTTTAAACGGTAATATTAAATTAGAGCTATATAAACCCGCAAATTTGATCAATGTGAGCATGATAGGTGACAGTCCATTATCACATGAATTATCACCTAGATGGAAATCAGGAAGTATAGGTGATGAAGGTTCTATTCATTGGAGTATTAATCTTAAAAACATTAAAGATGGAACTCCAGTTAATGACGCTTTATTACATAACTATCAGATATTTGCTTACATATTTTAGGTGATAAATGCTAAACCTCAACTCGCTATCAATAAATCTTAAATCACTTCGCATTACGGCTAGCCAAGAGCTTGCCAGCGAAGACGCCAGCGGCCAATCATCAAGTACTGATCAGGCTGAAACGGGTATTAAGGCTAAAACGTTAGCTGTGAGTGGTTTTTTACCTTTCACTATGGCTGATAACTTGGCCGATTTGTTTAATTTAGCCGAAGCGACTGAGGGCGGAGCGCGTGTTATTTATCGTATAAGTAATCGCACTGCAAATACGCTAGGGGTTAAACAAGTGCGTTTTAGCAGTAAAATTGAAGCTGTTGAACAAGAAACTACCCGGCAATGGGCTGTGAATTTTACGCTTAGTGAGTGCAGGTCGGTTCCTGAAAAAGTAGAGGAACGCGCTCCCCAAGCGCAAGCTAATCAGCAAGGTGGTGAAAGCGAAGTGCAATACGCTAATTTACAACAGCACCTACAAGATAACTTTGCAAAACTAAGAACCGCATAATGGCCACCGCTAATGCTCGTTTTATTGCTCGCGCTCATATCAATAATGAAAAAGTTGATATGAAAGATCACTGGGTAGTGCTACAGGCATCAACACCAGGTAACTGCCAAATAACCGTTAACCAAAGTGTGGCTAAGTTAGCACCGGTTGCGGTTGATTTAGGTTGGGGCGATATGGTTGACCGAGTATTTAACGGCTATGTTGAACGTGTGCTACCTGCGGTTAATGGCTGGTTTACGCTTTTTTGCCGTGAGTGGTCTGCATCACTTGCTTACAATTTAACGGTGATGCTGCGCCATCCAACTATGCGTCAAGTGCTTGATGAGATAACAGCACAAACAGGCGTTGATTTTGTAATACCCGATAAAGCCTATGCTGATACGGCCATACCGTGTTTTTACTCTGATAGTTCAGGATATGCCATGTTAAACAATATTGGCCGTGCGTTCCGTATTGCCGATTTTGTTTGGTATCAACAGGGTAACGGTAAAGTATTTGTTGGCAGTTATGCTGATTCTTTTTGGTTTGATAAACCAGTAACAATAGCAAAAGAACTCATGACCGATCATCAAGCAGGCAAAACCGCAAAAATGCCAGCAGCCCCAATGATACGCCCAAACGTAACTGCCAATGACGAACGTATAACCGCCGTTGAGTTTCAAGGCACAAACATGCAAATAAGTTGGTAACAATGGAAAAAGCGATATTAAGAATTGTGCGCCGGTTGTTTCCAGAACTAACCGGCCAATTACATTTACCGCGATGGGGTAGAGTAGTCGC
>NZ_AUTH01000115.1:0-11203 GCF_000497975.1 Pseudoalteromonas sp. TB41
GAGGATAAACACATGTCACTAGGTAAAGTGCAAGTTAACAATTTGAATTTAGGGCAAGGTGACATCCAAGGTGTTGAGCGACACTTCTTGTTTGTTGGCCGTGCAGGTTCGGTTGATGAAGAAAGCCAATTATTTAGCATTGGCGCTAAAACCGACTTAGAAAAAACCTTTGCAGATAGCCCACTGCGCGATCAGCTTATTGCTGCGCAATTAAACGCAGGCCAAAACTGGACCGCAGCGGTTTACCCAATGGCCGAACTGGAAACCATTGTTGATGCCATTGACCGCGCCAACGAAGTACAAAGCTTTGAAATGGTAGTGGTATGTGCTGAGCAAACAGCAAGCGCAGAACTCACAGATATTCATGATCACCTAACATCATTGCAAGCCACATTAGGCCGTTTTGTATCGGCATTGGTTGCCGTGCCTGGTATTGATGCAGCTACGCAAACATGGCCAACCTATGAAGCCGCAACCATTGCATTGCAAGCCGATATTGCCGCGCACTTAGTGGTGCCCGTACCGCAATTACACGGCAATAACGTAGGCGTATTAGCAGGGCGATTATGTGACCGCAGCGTAAGCATTGCCGACAGCCCCATGCGCGTAGCAACGGGCAGTGTGTTAGGCCTAGGCGCGGCACCGGTTGACAGAGAAAACGAGCCGCTGTCTCTTGCCACACTAGAAACCCTAGCAAATAAACGCATGAGCGTACCGCAGTGGTATAGCGATTTTGAGGGTGTTTATTGGAGCGATGCCCAAACGCTCGACGCTGCAGGCGGTGACTACCAATACCTTGAGCATTTACGCCCAGTGCATAAAGCCAGCCGAGAAGTGCGGGTATTAGCTATTCGCCGTGTTGCAAACCGTGCGCTTAATTCAACGCCTAACAGCATTGAACTAAACAAGTCGTACTTTATGAAGCCACTGCGCGCCATGAGCAAAAGCACCACCATTTTAGGCACGCAGTTTCCGGGTGATATTAAGCCGCCAGTAGAGGGCGATGTAACGATTGTATGGACCACAAACAAAGCGGTGGTTATTTACTTGGTTGTTCGCCCTTACAACTCGCCAAAAGAAATTACCGTAAACATCATGCTTGATTTAAGCAGCAACTAGGAGCACTAACCATGCGTTTATCTGGAATGAATTTTAACGTGAACTTGGGTGACATTATGGTCCAAGTTGACACGGCATCACTGGCTATTACCGACAATAGCGCCGTGAGCCAAACAAGTGGCGTGCCTGATGGTTTTGTTGATGGCGATGTAGCGGCCAGCGGTGAGCTATCGGTTAACGCCAGTAACTTTGCGCTTATATCAGATGCGGCAAAAAGTGCAGGCGCTTGGCGCGCAATGGAACCGTTCGACATTATGTTTTATGCAAAAACCAGCAAAGACGAGCTAAAAGTAGAAGCGTTTGGTTGCCGCATTAAGCTAAGCGACATTTTAGACATAGACAAAAAAGGTGGCCAAGCCAGCCTGTTTAAAATTCCGTTTGATGTAACCGACCCCGACTTTGTAAAAATCAACGGTGTGCCGTACTTACGCGCCGAAGAAATTGAAAACATAGTGCAATAAAAGGCAGTTAGTAAATGGATGATCTAGACCACCTAGTAATTGCACAGGAACGCGCTGAAAAACGATTTACCGATCAGCGCTTAAAAGGACTTAACAACAGCTGCGTGATCAGTGCAACGGATTGCATTGATTGCGGCGACCCAATACCCAAAGCGCGGCAAAAAGCCATAAAAGGTGTACAGCGCTGTGTACCGTGCCAATCGTTAAGCGAGTAGCAAAATGAACAAATTAAAAATCAGGTTGATAGGCGAATTAATAGAACGTGAGGGCGGTTATGTAAATGACCCAACCGATCGTGGTGGTGAAACCATGTACGGTGTTACCAAGGCAGTTGCCCGTGATTTTGGCTTTACGTGTGCTATGCATGACTTGCCCTATCAAACTGCATTTTTAATTTACGAGCAACAGTACTGGGCACCGTTAAAGCTTAGCGATGTTAGTAAATTGAGCGAAACACTCACCGTGCAGTTGTTTGATTTTGCGGTTAACTCAGGCGTGTTAAGTGCAGGCAAGGCACTACAAAAAGCGCTAAATGTGCTTAACAAATGCCAAAGCCTTTACCCTGATTTAATCGTTGATGGCATAACCGGTAGCCGAACCATTAAAGCGTTAAATAGCTATGCTGCAGCGCGAGAAAATGACGGCTTAAATGTATTGATTGGTGCAGTAAGCGGCCAGCGAATTAGCTTGTTTATTGATATTGCGGCCAACGACGAAAGCCAAGAAAAATACACCTACGGGTGGTTACACCGCGTAGTTAATTTATAAGGAGCTAGATAATGGAATGGAAAAAAATTGCAAACACAGTAGGCGGTATTGCTGGCGCAGTAGCTCCTTTATTAACTGGCCCTGTTGGTTTAGCGGTAAGTATTGGTAGCCAAATAGCTGGCGCATTAGGCACAGAAAACACACCAGAAGCCGTGGCCGCTGAACTAAAAAACAACCCTGATGCAGCGCTTAAGTTGCAACAGTGGGCACACGAAGAACGTGAGCAAATACGCCAGGCTAATATTGAGCTGCAAAAAATTGCACTTGAAGAATACAAAGCGGATTTAAACGACCGCCAAAACGCACGAACTAACAATAAAGATCATTGGATGCCCTCAACGCTCACCATCTTACTGTTTGTTTTGTTCTCGGCGGTATTAGGTGCTTTGTTTTACGGCCCCGACATTGAGCGAAACCGTGACCTAATAGTGTATTTGGTTGGCAACTTGTTCGTGCTGCTAGCTAACGCCGCTGCATTTTGGTTAAGCGCGACAAAAAGCTCGAACGATAAAGACAAATTAATGAACCTAATGCAAAAAACGGCAGGGCAAGGAGTAGCTAAGTAATGGCAGAAAATAAAGCTGATGGCTGGCATGTAAAAAAAGAAGTGAATATAGCGCATGTGCTAACAACCTTAATTGTAATTGTTAGCGGGTTTTGGTTTTTTGCTGATTTAGATAAACGCATCGACACCAATGCACAAGAGTTAAAGCACGTAAAACTAATGCGAGCCGAGTCTCAAAAAATGTTTGAGAAACGACTAGATAGCATGGATGCAAAGTTAGACAAGCTGTTAGAAAAAATGTAACGAATTAAACACTTAAAATATTAACCAAATCTAAGGAATAACCATGAAACAAGCAATCGAACTAACTATCGCGGGCACTGATTTTACTTTCAACATGACAGTGCAAGATCACAGCGACTTTGTAGACTCGGTAGCGCGTGGCGGCTCTATGACCGCAGCGTCACACAATATGGTAATGCGCACCATTGCAGACGAGCAAAAGCCAGCGCTTAAAAAAGTACTTGAAGCGTCGCCAGGTTCTGAGCTGCAAATTGCATCAACGCTAAAAGCTGAGTTTTCGCCAGTGTTGGAAATTGCCGTAAAAAAATAGAAGGGCTGATTGATTCAATCGACTCGAATCAGCTTGAACAACTATTTATTTTACGTCGTCATTTATTGCCACACGAAAATGACGACGAGCAAAGCTTAGCCCGCGCTGGTTGGTTATATAAAAACCAGCGCGAAAACTTAGAAAACGTAATAACCAATGCAGTGTGCAAAGCCTTTGGGGGCAAGTAAATGAGTTTACCGCAACCGCTAATGTTTACCGTTGGCATGATTGACCAAATAACAAAGCCTATTGCCAAAGTAAGCAATAGCTTAAATGGGTTAACCAACGACTATCAACGCGGCACCATGAAAATGGCGTCAGGCGTTGCGGGTATTGCGGCCAGTGGTTATGCACTACAAAACGCACTCATGCCAGCCATAGAAATGGATCGCGCATTGGGCGAGGTTAAATCATTAGGTGTTCGCGAATCGGCATTAAAACAACTAACCGATACTTCATACGAATTTGCCCTTAAATACGGTAAATCATCTACCGAATTTGTTAAATCAAGCTACGACATACAAAGCGCGATAGCCGGATTAAACGACAACGACCTATCAGCGTTTACACTATCGAGCAACGTATTAGCCGCAGCCACCAAAGCCGACGCCGGCACTATTACCAATTACATGGGTACCATGTATGGCATTTTTAAAAACCAAGCTAATGCCATGGGTAAAAGTGAGTGGGTAGAGCAGCTAACAGGCATGACGGCTACCGCCGTACAAGCGTTTAAAACAACAGGCGCTGAAATGTCATCGGCGTTCACATCAATTGGTGCTGAAGCAACAAGCGCCGGCATTGGTATGAACGAGCAAATGGCCATACTCGGTACATTGCAATCAACTATGTCTGGCAGTGAAGCCGGTACAAAATATAAATCGTTTTTAGCCGGTGTAGGTAAAGCGCAAGACGCGCTTAATTTAAGTTTTACTGACAGCCAAGGCGCTATGCTGCCAATGGTTGACATACTAAACCAAATTAAAGGCAAATACGGCGAAACCATAGACGTAGCCGAGGGCGACGAACTTAAAAAAGCATTTGGCTCAAGTGAGGCCGTAGGCACTATAAAATTACTAATGAACGACATTGACGGTCTAGGAAAATCAATAAATGACCTAGGCGACGTTACCGGCATGCAGCAAGCTGAAAAAATGGCTATGGATATGACGGACCAAAGTGAGCGACTAAGCCAAAGCTGGTTTGTTATTCGTGCAGCGTTTGGTTCAGCAATACTCCCAGCCTTTAATGACTTTGTTGGCTTGATTGCAGATATGGGATCAGGCGTCTTAAGTTTTACTGAAGAGTTCCCAACATTAACAAAATGGCTTGGTTATGCCGCAGTTGGTGTGCTGGCATTAGTGGCCGCAGGCGGTTTAATTTCTGTTGTAATGGGAGCTGCAACTATGGCCATGACTGCGTGGAATACGGCAACAATGATTGGCAGAGGGATAACTGCTGCGTGGACTGCATCAATCGCATTTTTAAAAGGCGCCATGCTAGCGCTAAATATTGTGATGTATGCAAACCCAATAGGATTAATTGTGGCTGGTATTACTTTAGCCATAGCTGCCGTGGGCGCATTAGTTTATTACTGGGATGACCTAAAAGCCACCATGGGCGAATGGGGTTGGATAAAAGCCATTGGCGGTATTTTTAGCAGCGTTTGGGGTGGCATAAAAAGCATATTTAACGACACCATGGATTGGATAATAGACAAATTAAACCTGATCCCCGGTGTTGATATTGATACCAATATTGCAAGCACTTCTGTTGCAAGTATTAGTGCAATAGAGCCAATCAGAAGTAAAGCCGAAAAAGGCGGTATTACCCAGCAAATTAGCAATGCCAACCAACAAAAATCAACACACATTGCCAGCGTAACGATTAACCCAGCCAAAGGCGATACCAATTACATGAACTTTGTTGAGATGCACTCATGAGTATTTATATCGACCTACATATTAAGCATGGTGATGTGGTGTTAGATGCAGGGCACAACCCCATGTATTTAACCGATCGTGATGTTATTGCTCAAGACATTGTGCATGCCATTTTAGATACCGGCCTTGCAAACTTATTAGTAAGCGACCGAGGAACGGGCGTTACACAGGACACCCAAACCCAAATAAAACTATTGGTAGAAGACGACGTGCGCATTATGCCAGGCACGGTAAAAGTTGAGCAAAACGAGAATCAAAAAGGCCAATGGTGGGTACACGCTAAAACCATCGAATTTGGCGCTATTTCATCATTGATCATAGAGGCGCAATAATGGCTGATTTAACCCCAATAATTGACTTTAAACGCATTGTAGAAAAAGCGGGTATACCCACCACAGAAGAGGGCTGGAAAACGCTATTTAAACAAGACGTAGATGAAAGCGGCAGTATTATTGCTAACGACTCGCCTTATTCACCATTTTGGCGACTTATTAGCGCGATTGTGGCAAAGCCTGCCACATGGGTAGTCAACAAAATATTAATAGAAAAAATACTGCCTAATCTATTTTTGCAAACGGCTACTGATAGCGAATTTATTGAAGCCAAAGCATGGGAGCACGACTTAACGCGTAAAAGTGAAGAGCGAGCACATGGCAAAGTGCGATTTAATCGCGCAGCTATTACAGGACCAGGTTTATTAATTAGCGCCGGTACCGTAATACAAACCGACGCTATAAACGGCACAGTTTACCGTGTGCTAACGGTTGATGATGTAATTTTACCTGAAAACCAAGCAAGTGTATTAGTGCCTGTTGTTGCCGAAAATGCAGGGGCAGCATACAACCTAGGCGCAGGTTATTACCATATTTTACCTGAGTCGGTAACGGGTATTGCCAGTGCAGTTAATGATGAAAACTGGCTTGATGCGCTTGGCGCGGATGCCGAGACAAACCAAGATTTAAAACTACGCACCCGTAACGCATTTACCGCTGCAGCGCCTTGGCACATTGACGCCGTTTATCGCGCTATTTTAACCCAGCGCAGTGGCCTTGATACCGACAATATATTTTTTGAACACGATGCACCGCGTGGCCCTGGTACTGCCAATGCCTATATTTTGTTAGACACAGGTACACCCAGCCAAAGCTTAATTGATGATTTAAACGAATACGTAATGGAAAAAGGCTTCCATGGTCATGGCGACGATTTACAAGTAATTGCTATGCCAGGTGTAAATGTGAGTGTAGGTGTAACTGTTTACCCGCATGGCTATTTATTAGCGACCCAAGTAACCGCATTGCTAACAAACGTTGAAAACTTTATACGCAGTGCGTTTAGAGAAAACACCGATTACACAGTGACTAAAACACAACCCGCTAGCCGCTTTAGCTTTAGCAGATTAAGCCAAGAGTTACATAGAGAGTTTGACGGTATTGATTCATTAAATTGGCACCAAACCGATATAACCAGCCAAAACAATGTGCCGCGCTTAACTGCGCTAACTATAGAAAACGGTAATGCACTATGAACATAAACTGGCAAGCGCTAACTAAAATGCCTTACTGGCTGGCTAGGCCAGCTAGTGAGCTCGATAAGCTACGCCAAGCAGCCGTTATTTATTGGCAGCGTGTAGCAGACATGCTGGCATGGCCTGCTAAGCAGCTTGACCCAATGACCGCCGAACTTGAGTTGGTTAATTTACTCGCATGGGAGCGAGACATTACTCAAATACCTAACGAAACAGAGCTGATGTACAGAACGCGCGTTAAGTACGCTTTGCCATTTGCTAAAGGGGCAGGGAGCAAAAGCGGCTGGCTTGATATGTTTGAAAAGCTCGGTATGCCATGGATAACCATTGATGAGCGAATAAGTACGGTTGATTGGGATGTTGTGAGTTTGCAACTGCTGGATGCCGACTTAGGCGAACGCCAAAATTTAATAAATGCATTATGCCGCCAATATGGGCGAACGACTCGTCGTTATGAATACGTGACTATTGCCAAGCAAACTGTAGCTGCACCCCCTAAAAACTTTGATGGTGATGGTGAATTCACTATAGCCAAATTAAATACCAATTTATTACCAACAAACCGATTTATGACGATGGACAGCCATGCTGAATTTACCGTCGCGAATGTTAAACAGGAGTATTAAACCATGGCACAAGTTATAACGATTGCCGGCGAAAAGTTATTTGCAACCAAGGCACAGGCTAACCAACAATTAGACATAGACACTTTTATTTTTGCTAACGTAGCAGGGCAAGACCCAACCGGCACAATTGATCGCAACGAAGGCATTCCAAACAGCTATATTGTGCATCAACAAAACGTGCAGCAAACAGGCCGTATTAACGACAACGTAGTTGTTTACTCAACGGTTCTCGATAGCGTTACGGGCCCGTTTGAATTTAACTGGGTAGGACTGTATTCGTCAATAAATCAAACATTAGTAGCCATTAGCCATGTACCAACTGTTGCCAAAACAATCACCGCGCCAGGCAGTGCCGGTAACACACTAAACCGTAACTTTGGTATTGAATACTCAGGCATAGCAGATTTGGCGGGTATTAGCGTATCGCCAGAAACATGGCAGTTAGACTTTACTGCACGTTTAAGCGGCATGGATGAGCTAACCCGCCAGCTCGCTAGCGACATGAACGGCAAGGACTGGTTTATTGATGATGGCTTTAAAGTAGTCCCGCGATCAACCGCCAATACATTTAGCGTAACACCGGGCGTAGGTTATGTAAGTGGCCTGCGTGTGGAATTAAAGAATGAGAAAATATTAACTTTGCAAAGCTATCCGCAATTTGTATATGTTGATGCTTACTTCGATGGCAACGCATCAAGCCAATGGGAACCACAAGTGGTGTTTACTGTGTCGAACACCGAAATGGATGATTACATTGATGTAAATGGTATAGAACATTATGTTTTTAAACTTGTTCAAATAATAGATGTAAACACAATTAATGACTTTAGATCGGAATCAAAATTTTCTGAAAAAAGCTGGGTGCAAGATACATTTATAAAAAAGTTAGAGGCAGATAAAAAGTTTGAGGAAGTTAATCGAATTAAGAAAGGTTTTATGTCATGCATTAACGCTAATACTTTAGCATTTTCAAATGGTGCGTATCAGCCTAATGATATTAATCAATCAAACTCAATTAAGTCTACTGATGCAAACACAGGTGTTTTGGTTAAAGCTGAGTATGGTGCTTATTTAGATTTGGTTATGCCTTATGCTGTACTTATTGGAGACTCTATTGCAGAAGGTCATCCAGAACAGCACGGAAGGCTTCACCCTTCAGGGAATGTTGATTATATGGAAAGCTATAAATCGCAAGTGGGGCAGTTAAGCTTTGAGCTATCCAACAAATTCACTATTCCATTTTTAAATCATGGTATTGGTGGTCAAACATCTGTAGATATTAAAAGTAGATGGGAAAGGGATGTATTACATCAAATAAAAGAAGTGGGTGATGGTAGAGGTAATCAAACAATGAACTTTGGTGGCCAGTTGCCGCATTTAGTTTACTTGCATGTTGGTATTAACGATATAAGTATTGGTATTGAAATAGATACTATGAAAAACAATTTCAGATATTTTGCACAAAGTTGTAAAGATAATAATATTATTTTAATGCTAAGCAATATTGGCGCATATGCTCTATACAACGATGCAAAAGAAAAGAAAGCACGTGAATTTAATACGTGGCTCCAAACAGACTTTAAATCAGAATTTGAAGATGTTGAAATTATCGATTATTTACACTGGTCTACAAATGGAACAGGGGATTATAAAAACTTAAAGGATGGAATGTTTGCAGACAATGTTCATCCAAATAAGTCAGGATATATTGATTTTGCCAGTTATATAGCAGATCAAACACATTCACCCATTATTTTATCGTCTCTTTACTTTGACCAAACAATATATGGACCAAATAGGTTTAGTAACATTACAAAGTTCTCTTTTAATAATAAAGACTTTAAAACAAAAGACAGCAATATTATTAAGTTTAATCCTGGAAACTTAGATAACAAAGATAACCCTATTAAAAGAATTACTTTATTAGAATTTGAGGTTATAACGGGTGATGGTATAGAACAACAAAGTGGTTTTTGCCAAGTATATGGTGAGTTTACTAATAAGAAGGTAGAGGTGCCAAATAGTGTGATGAAAGAAAGTACTGAAATAGTAGCGGCAGGTGTTATTTATAGAGGTGAACTAAGTGACAGTTGGAAAAATTTCGGTATAAAAAGTATTGATAAATCAGATCTTTTAAACGGTAATATTAAATTAGAGCTATATAAACCCGCAAATTTGATCAATGTGAGCATGATAGGTGACAGTCCATTATCACATGAATTATCACCTAGATGGAAATCAGGAAGTATAGGTGATGAAGGTTCTATTCATTGGAGTATTAATCTTAAAAACATTAAAGATGGAACTCCAGTTAATGACGCTTTATTACATAACTATCAGATATTTGCTTACATATTTTAGGTGATAAATGCTAAACCTCAACTCGCTATCAATAAATCTTAAATCACTTCGCATTACGGCTAGCCAAGAGCTTGCCAGCGAAGACGCCAGCGGCCAATCATCAAGTACTGATCAGGCTGAAACGGGTATTAAGGCTAAAACGTTAGCTGTGAGTGGTTTTTTACCTTTCACTATGGCTGATAACTTGGCCGATTTGTTTAATTTAGCCGAAGCGACTGAGGGCGGAGCGCGTGTTATTTATCGTATAAGTAATCGCACTGCAAATACGCTAGGGGTTAAACAAGTGCGTTTTAGCAGTAAAATTGAAGCTGTTGAACAAGAAACTACCCGGCAATGGGCTGTGAATTTTACGCTTAGTGAGTGCAGGTCGGTTCCTGAAAAAGTAGAGGAACGCGCTCCCCAAGCGCAAGCTAATCAGCAAGGTGGTGAAAGCGAAGTGCAATACGCTAATTTACAACAGCACCTACAAGATAACTTTGCAAAACTAAGAACCGCATAATGGCCACCGCTAATGCTCGTTTTATTGCTCGCGCTCATATCAATAATGAAAAAGTTGATATGAAAGATCACTGGGTAGTGCTACAGGCATCAACACCAGGTAACTGCCAAATAACCGTTAACCAAAGTGTGGCTAAGTTAGCACCGGTTGCGGTTGATTTAGGTTGGGGCGATATGGTTGACCGAGTATTTAACGGCTATGTTGAACGTGTGCTACCTGCGGTTAATGGCTGGTTTACGCTTTTTTGCCGTGAGTGGTCTGCATCACTTGCTTACAATTTAACGGTGATGCTGCGCCATCCAACTATGCGTCAAGTGCTTGATGAGATAACAGCACAAACAGGCGTTGATTTTGTAATACCCGATAAAGCCTATGCTGATACGGCCATACCGTGTTTTTACTCTGATAGTTCAGGATATGCCATGTTAAACAATATTGGCCGTGCGTTCCGTATTGCCGATTTTGTTTGGTATCAACAGGGTAACGGTAAAGTATTTGTTGGCAGTTATGCTGATTCTTTTTGGTTTGATAAACCAGTAACAATAGCAAAAGAACTCATGACCGATCATCAAGCAGGCAAAACCGCAAAAATGCCAGCAGCCCCAATGATACGCCCAAACGTAACTGCCAATGACGAACGTATAACCGCCGTTGAGTTTCAAGGCACAAACATGCAAATAAGTTGGTAACAATGGAAAAAGCGATATTAAGAATTGTGCGCCGGTTGTTTCCAGAACTAACCGGCCAATTACATTTACCGCGATGGGGTAGAGTAGTCGC
>NZ_AUTH01000116.1:0-4078 GCF_000497975.1 Pseudoalteromonas sp. TB41
TTATTGCACTATGTTTTCAATTTCTTCGGCGCGTAAGTACGGCACACCGTTGATTTTTACAAAGTCGGGGTCGGTTACATCAAACGGAATTTTAAACAGGCTGGCTTGGCCACCTTTTTTGTCTATGTCTAAAATGTCGCTTAGCTTAATGCGGCAACCAAACGCTTCTACTTTTAGCTCGTCTTTGCTGGTTTTTGCATAAAACATAATGTCGAACGGTTCCATTGCGCGCCAAGCGCCTGCACTTTTTGCCGCATCTGATATAAGCGCAAAGTTACTGGCGTTAACCGATAGCTCACCGCTGGCCGCTACATCGCCATCAACAAAACCATCAGGCACGCCACTTGTTTGGCTCACGGCGCTATTGTCGGTAATAGCCAGTGATGCCGTGTCAACTTGGACCATAATGTCACCCAAGTTCACGTTAAAATTCATTCCAGATAAACGCATGGTTAGTGCTCCTAGTTGCTGCTTAAATCAAGCATGATGTTTACGGTAATTTCTTTTGGCGAGTTGTAAGGGCGAACAACCAAGTAAATAACCACCGCTTTGTTTGTGGTCCATACAATCGTTACATCGCCCTCTACTGGCGGCTTAATATCACCCGGAAACTGCGTGCCTAAAATGGTGGTGCTTTTGCTCATGGCGCGCAGTGGCTTCATAAAGTACGACTTGTTTAGTTCAATGCTGTTAGGCGTTGAATTAAGCGCACGGTTTGCAACACGGCGAATAGCTAATACCCGCACTTCTCGGCTGGCTTTATGCACTGGGCGTAAATGCTCAAGGTATTGGTAGTCACCGCCTGCAGCGTCGAGCGTTTGGGCATCGCTCCAATAAACACCCTCAAAATCGCTATACCACTGCGGTACGCTCATGCGTTTATTTGCTAGGGTTTCTAGTGTGGCAAGAGACAGCGGCTCGTTTTCTCTGTCAACCGGTGCCGCGCCTAGGCCTAACACACTGCCCGTTGCTACGCGCATGGGGCTGTCGGCAATGCTTACGCTGCGGTCACATAATCGCCCTGCTAATACGCCTACGTTATTGCCGTGTAATTGCGGTACGGGCACCACTAAGTGCGCGGCAATATCGGCTTGCAATGCAATGGTTGCGGCTTCATAGGTTGGCCATGTTTGCGTAGCTGCATCAATACCAGGCACGGCAACCAATGCCGATACAAAACGGCCTAATGTGGCTTGCAATGATGTTAGGTGATCATGAATATCTGTGAGTTCTGCGCTTGCTGTTTGCTCAGCACATACCACTACCATTTCAAAGCTTTGTACTTCGTTGGCGCGGTCAATGGCATCAACAATGGTTTCCAGTTCGGCCATTGGGTAAACCGCTGCGGTCCAGTTTTGGCCTGCGTTTAATTGCGCAGCAATAAGCTGATCGCGCAGTGGGCTATCTGCAAAGGTTTTTTCTAAGTCGGTTTTAGCGCCAATGCTAAATAATTGGCTTTCTTCATCAACCGAACCTGCACGGCCAACAAACAAGAAGTGTCGCTCAACACCTTGGATGTCACCTTGCCCTAAATTCAAATTGTTAACTTGCACTTTACCTAGTGACATGTGTTTATCCTCGTTTATTGAGTTGGTTTAATATTGTTGCCAGTTCGCGCTGTACGTTGCTGGTTGTATCGCCTAAAAACGGTCGCGCTTTTACCGGTATTTGCCAGCTTTTACGGCTTTTTTGGCCGCGTAACTCACTTAACACTAATGTGGCTTTGCCATGAGTTAAGCTGCCTGCAATTTCTTTAATAGTGGCGCGGCGGTAGCCTTTGCCTTTTGCCCTGCGTACTTTGTAACCCTCAGCGGCTAATGCTTTTGCTTGGCTTCGGGTACACGGCGCTTGGTAATCTGGTTTGCCATGAATACGCACCATGCGGCTGGCAGTCATTCGCTCTGTGCCACCCTCTTGGTGTAGCGCTGCAATGCGTCCCGTAAATGAATTTTTATGTTTAAGCTCTAAGCGCTTACTAGCTTTTACATAGGGTTCTAATGTTTTACCCATACGTTTAAGCACTTTGGTTTTTTTACCGTCGCTGCGCCCTGCAAACTTTTTACCGTCTACCGTGGTTTGTGTGCGTATGCGTTGGCGCGCAAGCTTACGCTCAAAGCGGCCTAATTTTTTTAATAGCCTAATGCGTTTAGCCGGTGGTAACGCCAGTAGCTGCAACTGTTGTTTAGCGCTTAATGCTTGTTTGCTATTTGGGGTGATCACTAAACTCATGATTGCCCCTTAATATTTACGTCTACGTCTTCGGCAATGCTGATTGGCGCTAGCGATACGTAATAACGGGCGCCATTAAATAAAATAGGGCCGTTGTCGGCGGGTATTAGCTCAATGTCGTCTAGTAGTTGCACGTCTATCAGTACGGTTGCGTTGTCTTTGCTTACTACGTCTATGTCTATTTCAGGGTCGTCTAGGGCGTAGTCGTCGCGTGGCCAGTTGCTGTCTGTTAAAAATGCAGCAATAAGAGCAAGCAAGTTGTACGGGTTAATTTTGCGATGCGGAAATTTTTCAATGGCTATTACGCCGGTGTGTTTCCACTTGGCAACTAGGTAACCGTCTTGGCCTTTGTCTTCACCGCTTATTATTAAGGTGCCACGTTCTTGCCAGGCATCTATGTTGTTGGTGTGAATAGCGCCTTTTAAACTGGTGTTTAAAAAGTCGGTTAGTTGCTGTAATTGGGTAATGGTTTGGCTCATAGCGTGTGCACTCCGGCGCGGCCAAGGCCAAGCAATAAACGAATGCTGCGGTTAGACTGCGCTAAAATGGCATCTTGCTGATCAACACTATCGGCTTTGTTGTTGCCTGCGTCTTTTTGGTCAACCGCTGAAAAATACCCCATTAAATCGGCATGCGAACGGGCATACACGGCGCCACGGTAAACACTTTGCTGAGTGGTATTAAAATTAGGCACGTCGTTAGTTAGGGTGAAAGAAACATCCGTGTTCTCTTTCATAATGTATTTAAGTAGCTGCTGCTGCACTTCTAATGCGCTGCGGTTTAATGAGTCGGCTATTACGGTTTCTTCGTAAAACTCAGGTATGCGGCGATGATCACGAAACTCGCCAGTGCTTAACGCTGGCCAGCCGCTTTGAGCATCTATTTCAATGCTGTTTTGTGCTGTTGCTTCGTATCCAAATGACATACCGTATACCTATTCAATTTGGGTTCAGTGCAGTTAGCGTCGACGCGGTTATTAACGGTCGCCCGTTAAACGCTCGGCTAGTGCACTGGAGGGTTTGGAGCTTTGGCTATTACTGGGCGTTTAGCTCGGCAATGGCTCTTAATCTCATGGCTATTTTGTTTCTTACTGTTTTTACTTGTGCGTGTTTATGCAGTTCGGCGGCTTTGGCTAAGTAGCCATCGGCTTGCTGTAAGCGTTGCACGTCGCCCACATGCGATGGCGATATGTCGCCGTTTTTGCTGCGCAGTAACGCAAGACCCGCAAACTTGTAGTACTTAGCCGTAACTTGCTCAGGTAATTTCCACGTGTTCGCAACCTTGCTGAACACTTGGCTAAAATAAGGCTCAATGCTGTTGCCTTTTTCTGCTTGGGTGCTTGCCCACTCAAAAACAGTGTCGGCAATAAAACCAGGCCACTGGCGGCGAATGCTGCTAGCCATGGGCTGGTTAAGCTCAATGGCTCTGAAACCAAACTCAAGAGCGCGAGCGAAGTTGCCAACGTCAAACAGCCAAATCGTGCAGTACGCATAAATCGGGTTGTCTTCATTTTGCTTTCCTTCTTTTGCTAAATAGTCTTCAACAATGGGTAACCACTTTGGCAATAACACATCACGTTTGTGAGTGATTTTGTCGGCGCGGGTTACATAGCTTTTTAAGCGTTTTAAGTCGTCTTCTAATTCAATAAGCTGTAAGTGCAGGCTTGGGGCGTATTGCCCTTTGCCTGTTAGGCTTACTTTTTCGAGCTGTTTTTTTGCTTGGTTTTGCTCTTTGAATTGGAGGATTCTTGCGCCGCCGACGGCTTTTTTAGCTCTTCAACCGTGTCTTTTAAGTCGCTATTTGCGGCGTTAATATCGTCGGCTTGGTAGGCTAAATCGCTGGCAGCATC
>NZ_AUTH01000117.1:0-8511 GCF_000497975.1 Pseudoalteromonas sp. TB41
CAAGCCTGTTTTGAAATCGCCTTGCTTAAACTGCAATGCGATAAATGGTGGGCTCGCCAATTAAAAACCCTGCGTAAACAGTTTTTAGAACTACTAGAAATTGCAACCGGCCAAGTGGGTAAAGACCTTTACTACGACAAAAAAAACCAAAAACCTAAACGCCGGGGTATTAGCCCGTATTCATCAAAACAAGCACAACGTGAATTTAGCTTTGCCCAAGCCAGTGGTCGCCAGTTCCTCGAAATGATGGAACTACAAAGCAGCGACGGCGATGTAATTAACTTAATTGAAGCCGTAAAAAGCGGCATGGCAAACCCTGCTAACCGCCGTAATGAGCTAATGCTACGCATCCGTGAAACCGAAGAACTAGCCGATGAAATGGGCTATGTTGCCATGTTTTACACTATTACATGCCCTGCGCGTTTTCATGCCAATGCAAGTACGTGGGACGGTTCGACCCCCAAAGATGCGCAAAATTATTTAACCACAACATGGGCGCGGGCACGTTCAAAGTTAAACCGCCGTGAACTTAAATACTTTGGTGTACGTGTTGTAGAGCCACATGCTGACGGGTGTCCGCACTGGCACATGATGTTATTCATGCCAAAAAACAAACTTCAAGAAATCAACGCTATTTTGCGTTGGTACTTTATTCAAGAGGATAAAAGCGAGCTTTACGATCGTTATGGCCCCGAGCTTACCCGCGCCAAAGTATTTAATAAATTTGTAGATATAAACACCCATGGCACCCACATAAAAACAGTAGAAGCCTGCGTTAAATACCGTGCAGGGACTGAGAAAACCAAGTTATTTAAAATCTATAAACAAAAGCGCAGCGAGTGGGGCTTTGCTAAAAAGAAAGCCAACGAAGTAGCCATACAACGCAATAAAGAAGAGGCAGAAAAAGCCAAGGCTGAAAAAAGAGAGCCTAAAAAGTTTAAGGCGAAAAACCATAAAGCGCCTACCAAATTTTACCGTACTTTTAGCCCACGCTTTGACGCTGTAAAGCTTGATAAAAGCAAGGGCAGCGCAGCGGCCTACATTGCTAAATACATTAGTAAAAATATTGATGGTTACATGCTGACTGATCATGTTGACGCCGACACAGGCGAAAACCTGCAAGAGCAAGCCAATCCCGTTTTAGCCTGGGCAAGTACGTGGAACATTCGCCAGTTTCAATTTCAGGGTTCGCCAAGCGTTACGGTTTGGCGAGAGCTTCGCCGTATGCCAAAAGGCAAACCAATTAAAGACGAAATAATAGAGCCAATTCGACATGCGGCAGATAACGCCAATTGGAAAGATTACGTAAAACTACAGGGCGGCATGTGTATTGGCCGCGCTGCTAACTTTAAATCAATGTACGAAGACACCCCAATGGGCAACGACTACGCCGAAGTAGTGCGCCGTATTAAAGGTGTTGTGACCAATATTGATTACAAAGCCGTGCTTACACGTTTGTTTAACAATGTGCATAACGTAACGGATGCAACCAGCTTAAAAACCCGCCTTATAGAATGGACAAGACAACTCAAAGGTACAGCAGAGAAAATTGCAGCTAAGGCTAGCACCAACGTCGGCGCAGCCGACCTATCTTGGTCTAGTGGTAATAACTGTACGCCTATAGCCGTGGGCTCTAGCGCCGAGTTAATACTCGATATGGTGGGGTGTGATGAAAAACAGATCACAGAGGTTAAAAAGGATCTTAATAACGGTAAAAGGATCGCCAGAGACGGCCAAATTTACCAAATTAAAAACGGCCAACTTCATGTTTTAGACGAAACTGCGCAAATAAAACACAACAAGCACCTCGCTATTGAATACCGAGCAAAAACACTCGCCCAAAAATCGGCAAGCTGGCACGTAACAGAGAATCACTGGCAGAAAGCTCGCCAATTAGTAGACCTTGCTTATCAATACGCCCAGCTAGACGGGCGCGAAACCCTTAATGCAACACGCAATGAACAAGGCGAATTTCATTATGGCGAGCCTAAAAACGGCCTTATCACCATTGGCGATTGGGATTTAGCAATTTTAGTAAACAACAACAGCGCATCAGCAATCAGCGATAACGATTGGTGGTCACTGGATTTAATGGCGTAGGAGAAAAAATGACTATTCAAATTTCAAAAGTACTCATGCCAAAGGCATGTATTAGTTGCCAGGCATTTTGCCCAAAGGGTTATGCAGAGGATCAGCACAGCCCGTTTATTACTAAATTCGATAAGCCCGCGCCTAAAACCCAATACGGCCAATGCGGTAAAACCGATAACAGCGTATTTGCCACCGAAATTTGCACCGGCTACCAGCAAGAACCTAACGCCGATGTATTTGCAGTAATCAACAGACCACAACCAAAACAACAGGTGAAATTATGAATGCACATCAAGCAGCCGAAAGAATGTTACAAACAGGATTGTTTTATACAGCCAGCACATTAGGACACGCTTTTGGCGAGTCGCTTAAAAATGGCTCGCGCTGTATTAATAAAATTAAGCGTGATCCTCGTTACACAGTAATTGAAGAGCAGCACCCAATTGAAAAGCTAAAAGTGGTTGCCATCGATGGCCGCAGTGTAAGTATTCAGCAATTGCAAAACCAAGCGCTTTTATTTAAACGCCCAAATTTACTGGTTAAAGGAAATGCTAATGCTTTATAAAAATGAAATAGTTGTTGATAACTTTGCAGGCGGTGGCGGTGCTTCAACGGGTATGGAGCTTGGTTTAAATCGTAAAGTTGATATTGCAATTAACCATGACCCAGCAGCAATAGATATGCATAAAATAAATCACCCGGAAACAAAACACTATTGCGAGTCTGTTTGGGATGTTGATCCTGTTGAAGCATGTGCTGGTCGGCCTGTTGGATTAGCGTGGTTTAGCCCTGATTGTAAATATTTTAGCAAAGCTAAAGGGAGGGCACCTGTAAATAAGGCTATTCGTGGTTTGGCGTGGGTTGCAGTTCGTTGGGCTGCATTGGTGCCAATGCGCGTATTTATGCTAGAAAATGTTGAGGAATTTATGGGATGGGGTCCACTTGTGGAAGTGTCGCCAGGTGTTTTTAAGCCAAATAAAGAAAAAGCGGGAGAAACATTTGAGGCCTTTATAAAATGCCTGACTACAGGCTTGATAAAAAACCATCCAGCATGGGAAGAAATAAAAGAGACACTTGGCCATGACTTTCCATATCACAAACTTGAAAAAGGCTTAGGTTATAAAATTGAACATAAAATTTTAACCGCTTGCGATTTTGGCGCACCGACAAGCAGAAAGCGCTTTTTCCTTGTTGGGCGTAACGATGGGCAAAGTATTAATTGGCCAAATCCAACACACGGCAAAGCGGGATCAGGTTTAAAACCATATCTAACCGCCGCTGATATTATTGATTGGTCTTACCCAATGCGTTCTATTTTTGATCCTGATCGGTCTAAGCCTATCGCTGAAAAGTCGCTAATTCGGTTAGGCAAAGGTGTACAAAAATTTGTTATAGATAATGAAGACCCGTTTTTTGTAGAGCCTGAAATGGTTGTACCATTCATTACTGAACACGCAAATGCATCAAACCAGCGCAATATGCCTATTGATGAACCATTACGCACCTTGTGCGCACAAGTCAAAGGTGGCCACTTTGCCTTAGTCGCTTGCTCAATTGTTAAATACAGGGGAGATAATGTTGGTCACAAAGTTGACGAACCACTACATACAATAAGTGCCGGTGGTAATCATTTGGGATTGGTTAAAGCTTACCTTGTTAAATATTATGGTACTGGCTCGGTCAATACATTAAATAACCCGTTAGATACTATTACGACCAATGACCGATTTGGTTTAGTGATCATTAAAGGTGAAAAGTATCAAATAACAGACATCCTAACCCGTATGTTACAGCCGCACGAACTATTTGCAGCAATGGGCTTCCCAGATGATTACCAGATAGCTTTTGATTCAAACGGCAAAAAGAATACCAAGAAAAACCAAGTTGCACGCTGTGGTAACGCAGTATGCCCACCAATTGCACAAGCATTAGTTGCAGTCAACTTAGCTAAAAAACACGTAGAAGAGATAGCAGCCTAATGAAACCAACCGTTAAACGCCGCAACTGGGTGTATCACTCAGTTGTTAAGCCAAAAATAAAAACACCACCCACAAAAAAGCCCGCATAACGCGGGCTTTTTTATGGCTAACAATCAAGACTAAAGCCCAATTAATTCTAACTGTTCTTCACGCGGTAGGTTTTTAATAAGCGACGCCGCTAACTGCGCAGTGGTTTTACACGGTGGATTCAAGAAGTGATCAAACGATTGGGTAATACGGAACGTAGCCCCGCACACTTTAGTGTTAGTACATGAGCAATATAAATTTACAACATGGGCGCTTTGCTTTTCGCGTGACGTAATTGTTGCTTTAGCTTCGCAATTTGGACAAGTAACCCGCGCCATAATAACCACCAATCGTTAATAAAATACACTGTTATTATATACAGTGATTTTGTGTATAACAAATAAGCATTTACAAATAGTGGGTATAACCCTAAAATAAATAAGTTATCACTTAAGTGATAATTAATTTAGAGGTTTTAGCATGCAATATTTATATAAAGGGTCACAAAGCCAAGAGCGGTTAAACTGGTTATTGGCTATGTGTAAAATTAAAAGCGTCGACATAAAAGCCGCCGCCAGTGATCACCTAGTAAAAGGCATGAGCAAAACCCATGCAGCGCTGTTAAATAATGTGCCCGCGCCAAATTTAACGCGAGCATTAAAAACCTTAAATACCTATGCCGGATTAGTCGAAAAAATAAAAGCGCACGACGCGCAGCATAGCCAGTACTATGCTTTACGCGCTGGGCTCTAAATCAAAATTAAGCTGCAATTTACTGCCAATTTCAGGATCCCTTGCTACTTCATCACTCATCAGTTTAATTAGCGGTTTAGTCTCGTTTTTAAAATACATAGCATCGTATTTAGTCGGGTCGCCAAGGCCTGCATTGTTAGCCGGAATAATACCCGCCAAGCCCGGTGGAAAACGATGGGCGTTGAGTATGTCTTGCGCCGATACGTTTTTAACGTTCATAAACTCGTCTTTACTTTCAAAATTACCTACAGGGATTATTTGTAAGCCTTTTTCTTTACCGTTGGGTATGTTTACAAATAACGAACGGAAGTTACCCACACCTTTACTGTCTTGTATTTTTTCTTTTATGTCGTCTTCAATGTCAGGGTCTAAGTTAGGATCAGTCGCATACATAATAAAACCCATGTGCGCGCCGTTTAAAAAGTATTTACGGCGGAACAGCGTTGCGTCTTCATTTAATAACGTGGCTTGTAACCCGCCTAAGTAATCGGCCAAGCCATACACTTGTTGCACGGGGTCATATTGGCGAACCCAAATAATGTCGCGCTTTTTATATTTTTTTACTTGGCTATTACGCTCAAGCACTACCGCGCCACCATCACCGCCAACACGGGTACGGTAACTAGGTAGCGGAAACAACCTAACAATTTGCCCAAAGCCATTACGTATTTTTAATAGTGCCACATCGCCAAATTGCACCAGGTTTAAAAAGCCCGCTTGTACTTGCTGTGCACTCATACCACCGCTAATAAAACGGCTCGCGGCCATGTTTGCACGGCTTTGCACTATGCCGCCGTGCTGGGCGTTACGCCGTGTTAAGTTGGCTAATAAATGGCGGTCTACTGGCGGCTCCCAGTAATTATCCATATCGTTATAAAGCAGCGAGTCGTAATCGGTTAGCCACATGTCGGGCATTACTTGCTCAGGCAAGCCAAACACAACGGGCGCATTTTGTTTATTTTGTTGATCGTGCGGCTGGTCAGTTAACTGCTCAGCGTTTTGGTCTAATTCTGCATGGTCCATCGTGATTTTCTCTTATGTGCATGGTTAAGGGGTTCGTTAATAACAGCGTGGCTAATAGCAAAAAATACGTCTGCATGGCCTATGGTGTTATCTCGGCTGGCTTTAAAGGTTATGGCACCGCCCGACTCGGTACTGGTGCGGCGTATTGAAAGGCAGCTCATAGCTATATCTTTATGGGATGCATCCCATTCAAGTCGGCCACCTTCAATCAGGTCGATCATTTTAAGTACTAAGCGGGTTTTACTGCCTACGCTGTAATGTATGGCGGTGGCTTCACGCGGGTAAAGTGTGGTGAGTGAGTCAAACACCCCCGCGCCAATGCCGGTGGTATCTACACCAATATAAGTAACGCGATACTTAGCGTATATTTTTTGAATTTCGCTCACGTGGTGCGAAAAGTTCATCCCGCGCCAATAGTGTTTTTCAAGTATTCTAAATTTTTCGCCCGATATTTCAGGTGGGGCAACCACCACTAGTGCAGCGTTATCGCGGGTGCGTGATGGGTCGTAACCTAACCACACCTCACGGTTACCGAATGGCTGCACAGCATTGGGTTTGTGATCTTGCCAGCGGGTGGCATCAACCATGGCTTTTTCAAGGTCGCTGAATTTAAATATACTGTCGGCATCGTCCACAAATATGCACATAAACAGGTTATTAAAATCATCGGCATTGTATTCATCGCGCAGTTCTTCAATGTCGAATAACTCACAGCCACCGCGCAAGGCATCTTCAATGGTAACTACATAGCGCCATTGCTTATCGGGGCACAGCCTGCCGTTATCGCGTAATTCATCAAAGCTGGGGAACTCAATTTCTTCGCGTTCGGCGCGCCCTTGGCGCCAGTGATCACCCGTCCAAAATGTATAAGCAGGGTGCGCTTTAGTCGACGGGGTTGAAAAATACGTTTTACGCCACTTTTTATGCGTGGCCATGGCGCTGGCTAATTTGTTTAGCTCGTTAAACTTACCAATCCAAAAGTATTCATCTACATAAACATGGCCGTGGTAACTTTGCGCGGTTTTGCTGTTGGTACTTAAAAACCGTAATTCGGCATCACCATGGGCGGTGTGCAAAGTAATGGGATTACCGGTTAGCTCTATTTCAAAAAACTCATGTGCAATGGCAATTATATAACTGCGGAACACCTCAGCCTGTGCGCGACTAGCAGAGAGGAATATTTGCGGGTCGCCACTTAATACCGCATCTTTAAACGCCTCACCTGCAAAGTAATAGGTTGCCCCAATTTGGCGGCTTTTTAAAATATTACGAATACGCTGGTGCAAGTTTTCGTGCATGGTTTTTTGGTAACCAAATAACGAGTCGTACCAGGTGCCAAAGTCTTCAGCAGTTAAATGGCTAACATCATTTTTACGCTTACGGCCTTTGCTTTTTTTATTGTCTGCGCCGCCACCTTTATTGTTTTTATTACTGGGTTGGTTAGTGCCGTGGAGTTGCTCTGCCTGTGCTGCTTTTTCTTGCTGGGCGCGCTGTTTTTTAAGCTTCACATGCTTTTCTATCAGCATGTCGAGCTCTTTTATTTGGTTACCTGTTTTATCGCTTACATCGGTGAGTATTAAAATTCGCCGTGCAATGGCTTCGTCTACGTCTTCTTCGCGCAGCATATCGCGCCAGTTGTATTTATCGGCCCAATAGTAAATAACACGGTTGTTTGGTAACGCCAGTTCCGCGCGTATTTCGTCGGGGGTGTGGTGGCGCAAATAAAGCCGTTTTGCTGCTTCGCGTATTTCCGGTGAATAAGCCATTACGTGGTATAAGTCGCTCGTAAAATTAATAACTAGCCACAGTGTATTGGTTTACAATAAGCTTATAACCGCATAAAAACCCTCATGTTTCCTAAAACCCCAATCTAGGAATTATCAAAAAGCTAACCAATGTATTCAGCCTTTTTTTATGGCTATGCTGCGTTTAAATATTAAGTAACGCGGTAAGCAAGTAATGGCAAAGCAATCAGGTTGGGTAATTGCAGCAACAGAAGGTGCAACAGTAGACGGGCGAACCATTTCAAAAGAGTGGATCACTCAAATGGCTGCATCGTATTCGGTTGATGAATACACCGCGCTTATTTGGCCTGAGCATTTTCGTTCAAGTTGGGGCCCAAGCGAAGGTAAAAACTGGGGCACTGTTGACGAAGTAAAAGCCGCTAAACAAGGTGGTAAATTACGTCTGTTTGTAAAAATTACCGCTAACGACTACCTACTAGCTGCCAACAAAGACGGCCAAAAGCTGTTTATGTCTATTGAGCCAAACCCAGATTACAAAAGCGAAGGGCGCTGCTACTTACAAGGCCTTGCCGTTACCGACTCGCCAGCCAGTTCTGGAACCAGCCGCTTAAAATTCTCTATTGGTGATAATGAAGTAAATCACGAATATAGCCAACTCGAAACGCTACAACACAGTGACTTTATTACCACCAATAGCGAACCAACTACCCCAAATAGCAAACACGCCAAAGCGCAAAGCTTAATGGCGCAACTATTTAGCTTATTTTCTAGTGATCAGCAGCCAGCCGATCAGCAAGATGAAATCACCGAGGAAGACACCATGAAACAAGAACAGTTTGACGCCCTCATGGGCAAGTTTGACGGATTAGAAACCAAGGTGACCGACCTTGAAA
>NZ_AUTH01000118.1:0-5180 GCF_000497975.1 Pseudoalteromonas sp. TB41
CAAGCCTGTTTTGAAATCGCCTTGCTTAAACTGCAATGCGATAAATGGTGGGCTCGCCAATTAAAAACCCTGCGTAAACAGTTTTTAGAACTACTAGAAATTGCAACCGGCCAAGTGGGTAAAGACCTTTACTACGACAAAAAAAACCAAAAACCTAAACGCCGGGGTATTAGCCCGTATTCATCAAAACAAGCACAACGTGAATTTAGCTTTGCCCAAGCCAGTGGTCGCCAGTTCCTCGAAATGATGGAACTACAAAGCAGCGACGGCGATGTAATTAACTTAATTGAAGCCGTAAAAAGCGGCATGGCAAACCCTGCTAACCGCCGTAATGAGCTAATGCTACGCATCCGTGAAACCGAAGAACTAGCCGATGAAATGGGCTATGTTGCCATGTTTTACACTATTACATGCCCTGCGCGTTTTCATGCCAATGCAAGTACGTGGGACGGTTCGACCCCCAAAGATGCGCAAAATTATTTAACCACAACATGGGCGCGGGCACGTTCAAAGTTAAACCGCCGTGAACTTAAATACTTTGGTGTACGTGTTGTAGAGCCACATGCTGACGGGTGTCCGCACTGGCACATGATGTTATTCATGCCAAAAAACAAACTTCAAGAAATCAACGCTATTTTGCGTTGGTACTTTATTCAAGAGGATAAAAGCGAGCTTTACGATCGTTATGGCCCCGAGCTTACCCGCGCCAAAGTATTTAATAAATTTGTAGATATAAACACCCATGGCACCCACATAAAAACAGTAGAAGCCTGCGTTAAATACCGTGCAGGGACTGAGAAAACCAAGTTATTTAAAATCTATAAACAAAAGCGCAGCGAGTGGGGCTTTGCTAAAAAGAAAGCCAACGAAGTAGCCATACAACGCAATAAAGAAGAGGCAGAAAAAGCCAAGGCTGAAAAAAGAGAGCCTAAAAAGTTTAAGGCGAAAAACCATAAAGCGCCTACCAAATTTTACCGTACTTTTAGCCCACGCTTTGACGCTGTAAAGCTTGATAAAAGCAAGGGCAGCGCAGCGGCCTACATTGCTAAATACATTAGTAAAAATATTGATGGTTACATGCTGACTGATCATGTTGACGCCGACACAGGCGAAAACCTGCAAGAGCAAGCCAATCCCGTTTTAGCCTGGGCAAGTACGTGGAACATTCGCCAGTTTCAATTTCAGGGTTCGCCAAGCGTTACGGTTTGGCGAGAGCTTCGCCGTATGCCAAAAGGCAAACCAATTAAAGACGAAATAATAGAGCCAATTCGACATGCGGCAGATAACGCCAATTGGAAAGATTACGTAAAACTACAGGGCGGCATGTGTATTGGCCGCGCTGCTAACTTTAAATCAATGTACGAAGACACCCCAATGGGCAACGACTACGCCGAAGTAGTGCGCCGTATTAAAGGTGTTGTGACCAATATTGATTACAAAGCCGTGCTTACACGTTTGTTTAACAATGTGCATAACGTAACGGATGCAACCAGCTTAAAAACCCGCCTTATAGAATGGACAAGACAACTCAAAGGTACAGCAGAGAAAATTGCAGCTAAGGCTAGCACCAACGTCGGCGCAGCCGACCTATCTTGGTCTAGTGGTAATAACTGTACGCCTATAGCCGTGGGCTCTAGCGCCGAGTTAATACTCGATATGGTGGGGTGTGATAAAAAACAGATCTCAGAGGTTAAAAAGGATCTAAATAGCGGCAAGAGGATCGCCAGAGACGGCCAAATTTACCAAATTAAAAACGGCCAACTTCATGTTTTAGACGAAACCGCACAAATAAAACACAACAAGCACCTCGCTATTGAATACCGAGCAAAAACACTCGCCCAAAAATCGGCAAGCTGGCATGTAACAGAGAGTCACTGGCAGCAAGCCCGCCAATTAGTAGACCTAGCTTACCAATATGCACAGCTTGACGGGCGCGAAACCCTTAATGCAACGCGCAATGAACTCGGTGAGTTCCATTATGGCGAGCCTAAAAACGGCCTGATCACCATTGGCGATTGGGACTTAGCAATTTTAGTAAACAATAACAGCGCATCAGCAATCAGTGACAACGATTGGTGGTCACTGGATTTAATGGCGTAGGAGAGAAAATGACTATTCAAATTTCAAAAGTACTCATGCCAAAGGCATGTATTAGTTGCCAGGCATTTTGCCCAAAGGGGTATGCAGAGGATCAGCACAGCCCGTTTATTACTAAATTCGACAAGCCTGCGCCTAAAACTCAATACGGCCAATGCGGCAAAACCAACAACAGCGTATTTGCCACCGAAATTTGCACCGGCTACCAGCAAGAACCTAACGCCGATGTATTTGCAGTAACTAACAGACCACAACCAAAACAACAGGTGAACAGCCATGGCCACAGGTAAAGTAAAAGCGGGTGACGTTTTCAACAATTGGACAGTATTAAACGAAGACCGCCGTAACAGAGGGGTGCAGCATTTTATGTGTAAATGCGTATGCGGCACCACTCGCGTAGTACGTAAAGATAACTTAGGACTTGTTCAAGGCTGTGGCTGTGATCGCAAAACCTACAAAGCACGCACTGGTGAAACCAAACCACGCACTAAAAAAACGCGCATTGTGTCACCCAAACCAGTAAGCACACCGGTAAAAATATCACATCATGAAAACCAAGAGCCACGGCCGCAATACCAGCAGCGCAGCAAATCAGCCCGCGAGCTATTAGAAGAGCGCTTAGCACAAAAGCAGTTAGAAAAAGAATTAAGCGAATTATGGTGAACCATGAAAGCAACCGTTAAACGCCGCAACTGGATATTTCACTCAGTTGTTAAAACCAAAACATTAAATACAACATTAACCAAAAAGGAAACGCACCATGCACCAACAAAATAAACCACTCGACAAAGGCCGTGTAGCCTGTATTGCTGAAAAATACCAGCAAGGCAACACTACCAAAAACCGCTACGCCACACTAGGCCGCGCCACTAAATGGCCGAGCAACAACCAAGGCGGCAGCGAAAGCGTAGAGATAGAGCTCGACACCATGCCAATAAACCACCAAGGCCCGTTAAAGCTGTATATTTTTTGGGATAGCGAAAACCAACAAAACCAAGAACAAAGCCAAGGCTACGCACCGCAGCAATACCAAGGGCAGTACGAACAGCAGCCACCGCCGCAACAATACGCACCACAGCAACCAGCGCCACAACAACAATATGGCAGGCAGCGCCAGTAAAAAATAAAAACAGCACCCACAAAAAAGCCCGTTTAATACGGGCTTTTTAATGCGTGAAATAAAGTAAAAGCTAAAGCCCAACTAATTCCAATTGTTGTTCGCGAGGTAGGCTTTTAATAAGTGCAGCGGCTAATTGTTGTGTGGTTTGTACCGGAGGATTTAAGAAGTGATCAAACGATTGGGTAATACGGAACGTAGCCCCGCACTCTTTTGTATTGGTACATGAGCAGTATAAATTTACTACGTGCGCACTTTGCGTTTCACGCGATGTAATCGTAGCTTTAGCTTCGCAATTTGGACAAGTAACCCGCGCCATAATATTCACCAATCGTTAATAAAACACACTGTCATTATATACAGTGGTTTGTGCATAACAAATAAGAAGTTAATTATTCGCTGGTTTTTATAAAGATATTAAATCCAAAATTGATCGTTCTTATATTCTGGGTAAAACTTTTTAATCAGAAAGTTAATTGGTTTAAAGGCTATATGGTATGTTTGAAAAAATTTAGGTTCGAGTTAGACCGCAGATAATATTAATAAAAAGAACAGCCTATTATTATCATTTGTATTTATTTGAAAAATTGTTTAATCTCAATATAAAGAGTAAAAATAAATAATTTTATAAAAGGTTAAGGATGATAAAAAGAGTACTACTAGTAGTGTCTATTATATTTGTTAGTTTTTGTTATGGTTTAGGAGTAGGGCACTATAAGATATTTCCTTATAACCAAATTAAATCTATAAAAGCAAAACTGTTAAGCGAATCAGATATAGAAAAATCAATTATTCACAGCTCACATTATATGTCTCATCTGTCGCTTTTTAAGGGATTATCTAATGAATATGATGTGGTTTTTCTAGGGGATAGTATTACTTACTTTGGTCTATGGAACGAGGCTTTTATAGATAAAAAAGTTGCCAATAGAGGTATTGGAAGTGACACCTCAGAGGGTATATTAAATAGAGTTGATCAAGTATTAGCAATGAACCCTAAAACTGTTTATATTATGTTTGGAATAAATGATATTGCAAATGGTGAGAAAGTAGAAGATATATTTAAAAGATACAAAAATATAGTAAATATCTTAATTGAAAGCAAGATAGAAATAGTTATTCAATCAACATTATTAACGAGTAAAGATAATTGGAATATAAAGGTCAATCAATTAAATAAATATTTATTTGATTGGTCGAAAGATAATGGATACGTATATATAGATTTAAATGAAAAATTAGCACCATCAGGTTCACTAACTACTGATGCTTCATATGATGGAGTTCATTTAAAAGCAGAAATGTATTTGAAGTGGTTTGAACTAATACAAAAAAACATCTAAGCAATTTCATTTGGCAAGAGTGATACTACAAGACTATTTTAAGTAGCATACCCTTGCTTTACTCAATATTAGCTTTACGCGCTGGGCTCTAAATCAAAATTTAGCTGTAACTTACTGCCAATTTCAGGATCCCTTGCTACTTCATCACTCATTAATTTAATGAGCGGTTTAGTCTCATTTTTAAAATACATGGCATCGTATTTAGTCGGGTCGCCAAGGCCTGCATTGTTGGCCGGAATAATACCCGCCAAGCCAGGCGGAAAGCGGTGGGCGTTTAATATATCTTGCGCCGATACGTTTTTAACGTTCATAAACTCGTCTTTACTTTCAAAATTACCCACAGGGATTATTTGTAAGCCTTTTTCTTTACCGTTGGGAATGTTTACAAACAGCGAGCGGAAGTTACCCACGCCTTTACTGTCTTGTATTTTTTCTTTTATATCGTCTTCAACATCAGGGTCTAAGTTAGGATCAGTCGCGTACATAATAAAACCCATGTGTGCGCCGTTTAAAAAGTACTTACGGCGGAACAGTGTGGCATCTTCATTTAATAACGTGGCTTGTAACCCGCCTAAGTAATCGGCCAAGCCATACACTTGTTGCACGGGGTCATATTGGCGAAC
>NZ_AUTH01000119.1:0-2758 GCF_000497975.1 Pseudoalteromonas sp. TB41
ATCACACCCCACCATATCGAGTATTAACTCGGCGCTAGAGCCCACGGCTATAGGCGTACAGTTATTACCACTAGACCAAGATAGGTCGGCTGCGCCGACGTTGGTGCTAGCCTTAGCTGCAATTTTCTCTGCTGTACCTTTGAGTTGTCTTGTCCATTCTATAAGGCGGGTTTTTAAGCTGGTTGCATCCGTTACGTTATGCACATTGTTAAACAAACGTGTAAGCACGGCTTTGTAATCAATATTGGTCACAACACCTTTAATACGGCGCACTACTTCGGCGTAGTCGTTGCCCATTGGGGTGTCTTCGTACATTGATTTAAAGTTAGCAGCGCGGCCAATACACATGCCGCCCTGTAGTTTTACGTAATCTTTCCAATTGGCGTTATCTGCCGCATGTCGAATTGGCTCTATTATTTCGTCTTTAATTGGTTTGCCTTTTGGCATACGGCGAAGCTCTCGCCAAACCGTAACGCTTGGCGAACCCTGAAATTGAAACTGGCGAATGTTCCACGTACTTGCCCAGGCTAAAACGGGATTGGCTTGCTCTTGCAGGTTTTCGCCTGTGTCGGCGTCAACATGATCAGTCAGCATGTAACCATCAATATTTTTACTAATGTATTTAGCAATGTAGGCCGCTGCGCTGCCCTTGCTTTTATCAAGCTTTACAGCGTCAAAGCGTGGGCTAAAAGTACGGTAAAATTTGGTAGGCGCTTTATGGTTTTTCGCCTTAAACTTTTTAGGCTCTCTTTTTTCAGCCTTGGCTTTTTCTGCCTCTTCTTTATTGCGTTGTATGGCTACTTCGTTGGCTTTCTTTTTAGCAAAGCCCCACTCGCTGCGCTTTTGTTTATAGATTTTAAATAACTTGGTTTTCTCAGTCCCTGCACGGTATTTAACGCAGGCTTCTACTGTTTTTATGTGGGTGCCATGGGTGTTTATATCTACAAATTTATTAAATACTTTGGCGCGGGTAAGCTCGGGGCCATAACGATCGTAAAGCTCGCTTTTATCCTCTTGAATAAAGTACCAACGCAAAATAGCGTTGATTTCTTGAAGTTTGTTTTTTGGCATGAATAACATCATGTGCCAGTGCGGACACCCGTCAGCATGTGGCTCTACAACACGTACACCAAAGTATTTAAGTTCACGGCGGTTTAACTTTGAACGTGCCCGCGCCCATGTTGTGGTTAAATAATTTTGCGCATCTTTGGGGGTCGAACCGTCCCACGTACTTGCATTGGCATGAAAACGCGCAGGGCATGTAATAGTGTAAAACATGGCAACATAGCCCATTTCATCGGCTAGTTCTTCGGTTTCACGGATGCGTAGCATTAGCTCATTACGGCGGTTAGCAGGGTTTGCCATGCCGCTTTTTACGGCTTCAATTAAGTTAATTACATCGCCGTCGCTGCTTTGTAGTTCCATCATTTCGAGGAACTGGCGACCACTGGCTTGGGCAAAGCTAAATTCACGTTGTGCTTGTTTTGATGAATACGGGCTAATACCCCGGCGTTTAGGTTTTTGGTTTTTTTTGTCGTAGTAAAGGTCTTTACCCACTTGGCCGGTTGCAATTTCTAGTAGTTCTAAAAACTGTTTACGCAGGGTTTTTAATTGGCGAGCCCACCATTTATCGCATTGCAGTTTAAGCAAGGCGATTTCAAAACAGGCTTGCGGTAAGTCGTCTTCGCGCATGTCGTAAAATGGCACATTTACGCCAAACTGTTTGGCATACCCTGCAACCCCTTCGTAGGTAAGGCGTACTATTTTTTCATACGGTAAATGCTGGTTTTGACCGCTTACATCAAGTGCTTTTTCAAGGCACTCTAATGCAAGAGTGCCTGCATGCTTTTTAGTTTTTTCAACACTACTTAGAATATGCCATGGCAATGGCATATTGTGAGTAATACTGAGCAGAACACCAAAGCGAGGCTTTAAACGCGCAATAGTGCGGCGCATCCATGTATTAGCACGGAACTGGCTCCCCGCTTTTTTCTCGGTGTAACGATCAATGTATTTACGGGCCATGCGACTTTGCAGCGATACAGGCACTTTTTCCAAGTTGCTAGCAAGGTAATTAAAGTCGTCAATATCAGTAATAGACGAAATTAAGCCCTTAGCTATGCTTGATAGGTTAAGGGCGTCAAGGTCGATCGGGATTGGGTTAGCCATTACAGTTTAAGCGCCTGCTTTATATCGCTAACCGCTTTGGCTTTTAACTTCACAATGTCTGTTGCATGTATAGCGGGAAAATTAGGTTCTTGTGTATAGCCGATTAAGTTAAACAAAGTTTGTATATCATTAACCTTGTCAGCTCTCCAAAAGCGGCCTGTTCTATGCTCTGGGTTTTTACCCATGTAATCTAAAATCAGTTGGTGCAGTAGACCGCAATCTGAAAAGTCATCACCTGTTGACCACATAACACGGTCTGCCATTACTTCTATCTGACAAAGCCAATCAACGAATGAATCCAAGGCAAAAACAATATCAGTGCCCAAGTCTTCATCATCAGGGTAATTGGTGCGTAAGTAGTGTCCCCACTGAGAATTAAACGCGGCTGTTGCAGTGCCTAATCGGTCTTGTTTTTCTGGCGATATAACCTCGTGAAAATCAGCGCCAATTACACCTGTTTTAGGGTCAAAAAATACCGCCGCAATTTCAACGATCATTGCGCTTGGGCGATTATCTAAACGAGTTAAATGCACCATTACATTGTTCATGCTGCACCGCCGTCTAATTCAAGTTCAATTAGGTCAAAATC
>NZ_AUTH01000120.1:0-115270 GCF_000497975.1 Pseudoalteromonas sp. TB41
TAGGGCGTGTTGATCTTTGTGGTATGAAAAACAAACAGCATGAAGATAAGGTATAATTGAATTCGCCAGAAAACTTTACACCGAACCTACATGCCAAGATTAATGCTAACAGACGGGACATGGAATGTCTTATCAAAAGTAATGTACTTAAGTGGTCGAATTTATAATAAGCCCGACCATAGAAAAACGCTCGAAGGCATACTGTATAAGATGCGCACAGGTATTCCATGGCGAGATTTACCTTCTGATTTTGGCCGTTGGAGTGCTATCTACAGACGGTTTAATTTATGGTCCAAAAAAGGGATTTTGAATGAACTGTTTCGCGCATTATCTCGTGATGCGGACATGGATTGGGTCTTCATTGATGGCAGTATTGTCAGGGCTCATCAACATAGTTGCGGTGCAAGAACTGCTGACAATGAATCAATTGGAAAGAGCCGAGGTGGAAATTCTACGAAAATTCATCTTGCAGTCGATAGCGGAGGGTTGCCTGTTTATTATGAATTATCCTGTGGAAATACGCATGATATCGTCCATGCAGAGTCACTCGTAGCTAATTGCCCAACAAGTAATATGGTTGTCGCAGATAAAGGCTACGACAGTGAAAAACTGAGAGCGTTTGTTCGTGATAATAACGCTACACCCGTTATTCCACGTAAGGGCAACAGTTTAGTAGGCAATGAAGATATTGACTGGTGCATGTATAAATATCGGCACTTGGTTGAGAATGCATTTGGCCGTATTAAGCAATATAGAGGGATAGCCACGCGGTATGAAAAGCTTGAACGAAATTATCATTCAATGCTCGCTTTAGCATTTACTATGATGTGGCTACCAATGTGGGCTGATTGATATATGTACTACAAAGATCAACAGCCCCTAGTGAGCTTAAACTTCTTTTTAAGCGCGGTAACTTCTATCATTTTCGTGTCCTTCGTTTCGGTCTAAAATAGTCCGTGTTATCGTAAAATGATGGATTGTTATTCTCATCAAACCAACCAGGAACACCTAATAAAGGTAAAGGTGAAAGCTGTTTGTTATCGGCTAAACAATCATCAGTTTTAATCATCTCATAAAGGCGCTGATCTAGGTACTGGTATTGCGTTACTAAATCTTTACAAAATATTTCATCCGGTACATTTACAAATAAGGCTTTGCCAGTCAGTCCAATATAAGGTTTGGTTAACATTTCATAATTGGCATGGCCAAACATGAAAGGTGCAATGGTTTTACCCCACTGCTCTCTATGTTCGATGAAGGCTGTTTTCCATTGATGATCTCTTAACCACTCTTTCCACTGTGATTCGCTAATAGCTAAAACCACACCGCATTCGTCAAACAAGGTCAGTGCGTTACGGTGTTTACTTCGTTGTTTTAACCCATGCAACGCTATTTCATCAACATGACGCTGATTAATAAGGGCTTTTGTTTTTGGAAATAAGCACCAAATAAAACCACCAAACAGATCATGCCAGTTTTGTTGTCGGGTGGGCACGTCCCCTGTTTCAAAAATGACTTGTTCATAATAGCGCTCAGCAAAATCAACCTTGGCATCATCGACAAAACGAATGGGCAGATTATTAGCATTGATGGCGTTTAAATACGGGGTAAAGTACGCAGGCTCAGGCCAGTCTGTTTGCTGATCTATTTTAAACAGCTGACGAAGGTGCTCAAATGCACCTCCATTTATACTCGTTACTTGAAATTGTTCTGGGGGAGTAAAACGCTTCATTGTTACCTTTACTGTACATTTTTATCAGCAACAGTTTACCGCAAAAACTGGTTCTAATTAACAGAAGTTCATATACTAACGCCACTTAGAACAAAAAAAGAGCTAATATGAAACGTTATTTTTCTTTGACCCTAATAACAACGGCAATTTTAGCCGGCTGTGCAACAACAAGTATTACATCTGATGATGTCGCTAAAGGCTACAACAGCATTCAAGCGGATGAAATTGCTAAGCATGTAAAAGTGTTAGCTTCTGATGAATTTGGTGGACGTGCTCCTTCATCTGAAGGTGAAAAGCTTACGCTTGATTACTTAACAAAAGAATTTACTGCTTTAGGCTTTGAGCCGGGTAATGGCGACAGCTTTTTCCAAGAAGTGCCGCTTGTATCGTTAGAAGCAGACTCTGATATGGTGCTTAATATTGGCGGTAAAGACTACCAATACAAAAAAGACATGGTTATGGGTAGTAGCCGTATTAGTGCGCAAGAAGGAATTGAAAACTCGGAGCTTGTATTTGTGGGCTACGGTGTTAACGCACCTGAATATAACTGGAATGATTACGAAGGCCTAGATGTTAAAGGTAAAACCGTTGTTATGCTGGTAAACGATCCGGGTTTTGCAACTAAAGATCCTGCTTTATTCACCGGCGATGCAATGACCTATTACGGGCGTTGGACTTACAAATACGAAGAAGCAAGCCGTCAAGGTGCTGCAGGCGCTATTATTATTCATGAAACTGCTCCAGCGTCTTACCCTTGGTCTGTGGTTGAGAACTCATGGAGTGGCGAGCAATTTGGTTTCGTAAAAGAAAACAATAATATGGACCGTGTTGCTGTTGAAGGTTGGGTTACTGTTGATGTAGCAAAAGAGCTTTTTTCTAAAGCAGGCCTTGATTTTGAAACCGCCAAAGCAAACGCTGCCAAAGGTGCTTACCATGTTGATATGGGCGATTTAACAGCCACTGTAAATGTAAAAAACACCATCAAAAAATCGGTATCTTATAACTTTATTGCCACTCTTCCTGGTAGTAAAACACCCGATGAGCATATTATTTACTCTGCGCATTGGGATCATTTAGGAACGGATAAAAACCGTAAAGGCGATCAAATTTATAACGGCGCACACGATAACGCAACAGGTACAGCCGGTATGATAGAAGTTGCCGAAGCCTTTACCAAACTAGGTAAACGCCCTGACCGTTCAATGACCTTTTTAGCGGTAACCGCTGAAGAGCAAGGTTTATTAGGCTCGAAATATTATGCTGCGAATCCAGTTATTCCAGCTAATAAAACCGTTGCAAATATTAATATGGACAGCTTAAACCTATTAGGTAAAGTAAAAGATATTAGTGTGGTGGGTATTGGTAAATCACAAATGGATGAGCTATTAGCAACTGCGGCCAAAGAGCAAGGCAGAACAGTATCGGGCGACCCTAAACCATCTTCAGGTGGCTACTACCGCTCAGATCACTTTGCCTTTGCTAATATGGGTGTTCCTGCCATGTATGCCGGTGGCGGTACACAAGCGTTTGACGATGAAACTGCAAATTACCGTAAGCGTATGAGCTTAGTACTGCGTGGTTGTTACCATCAACCTTGTGATAGATACCGCGATGAGTGGGATTTATCAGGTGCGGTTCAAGATTTACAATTATTTTATAAAGTAGGTTTTGATATTTCACAACAAACTCAGTGGCCTACGTGGAATGAAAACTCAGAGTTTCAACGTAAAAAGTAACTACTGCGACAACACGTAAATGATATTGATTATCATTTAATAAAATAGTACAGTGCGATCTCATTCTTTAATTAGGTCGTACTGTATGTTTTTAACATCCCATTTAGGAGTTATTTCGCCAGCTGCAAAACGTGTTTTTCATCAAAATAAACGCCTAATTTTACCTCTGTTAATTTTAGTCTGTTTAGCCCTGCCCGATTTACGCGCCATAACAATTACTGCACTCAGTGATGCTTTTTTTCAAGTCAGTGTGTTTGTTGCTGCGACCTTATTTATTTACTACTACGCGATTGATCATTTACCCCAACTAGAGCTTCGTTACCTAAATGCTAAGTCACCGGTATTAGAGGTCAGCTTTGCTGCTTTTTTAGGCATGTTACCAGGCTGTGGTGGCGCGATTATTGTGGTGACTCAATTTACAAAAGGCCAAGCTAGCTTTGGCGCAATTGTTGCTGTATTAACGGCCACTATGGGTGATGCCGCGTTTTTATTGTTAGCGACTCGCCCTACCGAGGGTTTAACCATCATGGCAATAGGGTTTGTGGTTGGCTCAGTAACGGGTTTAATCGTCAACACACTTCATAAAACAGGCTACTTATGCCCAACTGATCAAAAGCACACACCACAGGTTACCCTTTTACCGACGAAAATAATTACGCTCAGTAAGCCTATTTGGTACATCGCTATTATTCCGGGGTTACTCATTGCCTTTTTACTCGCTTTTAATATTGATTTGAGCCAATTTGGGCAGTACACCACATTCACTGTTACTCATTTTGGCGCATTAATGGCGTTGTTTGTCGTATTTATGTGGGCGTTATCTTCAAAAGGTGAAAGCTATAAAGAAGTAACCTCAGAAGATGATATATGCAGTCCACCTTCAAAACTCACAAAAGTACTGCAAGATACTCATTTTGTAACCGCGTGGGTGGTTGCCTCCTTTATATTATTTGAACTACTGGTTACCGTGTTTGGCCTTGACTTAAAAACATGGTTTTTAAATTATGCTTATATGGCCCCGCTCATAGCGGTTTTAATTGGTTTTTTACCTGGCTGTGGCCCGCAAATAATTGTTACCACTTTATATATTCAAGGGGTTATTCCGTTTAGCGCATTAGCGGCCAATGCCATTTCCAACGATGGCGATGCGCTTTTCCCAGCCATTGCCATGACACCTAAAGCGGCTATTATTGCCACGCTATATACCGCTATTCCCGCGTTATTAGTTGGTTATGGACTGTATTTTTTTAGCTAAATCAGTCTAGCTTTTATTTATTAAGTTATAAAAAAACCAGCTAATTGCTGGTTTTTTAATTTATAAATGAATATAAAGACTTAGCGCATAGCCATCATCATTTTAGCTGGCTGCTCTAAGTATTCTTTCCATAAATTATTAAAGCGCGCAATAGTGCCGCCATCAATTACACGGTGATCCCCTGACCAACTTACTTGCATAATTGCACGCGATACCACTTGCCCTTGCTCGTCAAAGCGCGGAAGGTGCTGTAATTTACCTAAGGCAACAATCGCCACTTCTGGCTTATTAATAATTGGCGTAGCTATAGTGCCACCAATCGCACCTATATTCGAAATACTAATAGTACCGCCTTTTAAATCATCTGGTGCTACGCGGCCTTCTCGAGCTGAGTTAGTTAATTGCGTTAAATTATTAGCTACCTCTACAATACTTTTAGTTTGGCAGGCTTTAATATTTGGTACTAATAAGCCCACTTTAGAATCCACTGCAACCCCGATATTGTGATCATCGTAGTAGGTAATTTCACTGCAATCATCGTTTACTTTTGAGTTAAGTACCGGGAATTCAGTCATTGCCAAGGATAACGCCTTAATAAAGAACGGCATCATAGTTAACTTAACACCCTGTGCTTTATATTGCTCTTTAAGATCAGTTCGAAGTGCAATTAAATCAGTTAAGTCAATTTCATCACTGTAGGTAAAATGTGGAATAGTAGAAACCGACGCCACCATTTGTTTTGCCATGGCCGCTTTAATGCCTTTAATCACTTCTGTTCGCGTTCCACCCGAACTAGTTGAGTTCTCAGTACTACGAGTGTTTTTACTCTGAGTCGTTTGTGGCTTGTTAAGCTCAGAGGTATCCATGCCAGATGGCACTTCATTTTTTATAAACGCCTCAATATCTTGTTTATAAATACGGCCATTTTTACCACTACCTGGTACGCAGGTTAAATCAACGTCAAGCTCACGCGCTTTACGCCTAACCGCCGGTGATGCAACCGCTTTTTCGTTAACTATTGCAGTTTGCGTTTGCTTAGCAGGTGCGTCTGACGTTGCGTTACTTTGCGCTTTTACAACTGCTTGGTTAACATCAACGTCTTCTTTTGCGACTTGCCCTGCAACCGTCATTTGAAATAATGGGCTATGCACCTTTGCAATTTCACCTTTTTGATAATACAGCTTTTGCACTGTACCGGTGTATTTAGCCGGTATTTGTACTAATGCTTTATCGGTCATTACATCACAAACGGCTTGGTCTTCTTCTATTTCATCGCCTTCTGCTACTAACCACTCTACAATTTCACACTCAACAATACCTTCACCAATATCGGGTAAGATAAAATCTTCTAAGTGTTCACGAGTAGATGTTGGTGCAGATGATGTTTCAGTCTTTTCGCTGGGTGCTTCCCCGGCAACATCCATTGCAAATAACGGCGCATGTACTTTAGCAATATCGCCTTTTTTACAATGCAGCTTAGTGATCACCCCATCGTGTACCGCTGGAATTTGCACTAAGGCTTTATCTGTCATCACATCACAAATAGGCTGATCTTCTTTTACAGTGTCGCCCTCTTGTACCAGCCATTCGACTACTTCGCATTCAACTATGCCTTCACCAATGTCAGGTAATATAAAATCTTTAGCCATGGAAACCCCTAAAAGTTCACTGATTGTTTAATTGCGGCCATTACTTTTAATGCATCTGGAACATATTCTTTTTCGAGCGCCAGCGGGTATGGCGTATCTAGACCACACACACGTAAAATAGGCGACTCTAAATGCAGAAAACACTCTTGAGCGATGGTTGCGGCTATTTCTGCGCCAAAACCGTTAGTAATAGGTGCTTCATGACTAACAATAAGACGGCCTGTTTTAGTCACTGATTTAGCAATCGTTTCAACATCCCATGGTAAAATACTGCGAAGGTCAATCACTTCACAGCTAATGCCCTGTTCACTGGCTTGCTTTGCCGCTGCTTCTATAATTTCCATTTGTGCACCCCACGCTAGTAAAGTAACGTCAGTACCCTCTTGAACTACTTCAGCTTTACCAAGTTCAATGCTGTAATCTTCTTCAGGCACTTCACCAGTTGAGGCGCGGTATAAACGTTTGGGCTCAAAAAATAGCACTGGGTTGTCGTCTTTAATACACGCACGCAGTAAGCCTTTAGCTTGGTACGGGTTACGCGGCACGACAATTTTTAACCCTGGCGTGTGAGCAAAGTACGCTTCTGGCGATTGCGAGTGATACAAACCACCAGCAATACCGCCACCGTAAGGTGTACGAATCGTTAGATTACCCACATTAAACTCATTACCACTACGATAACGAAACTTAGCCGATTCATTCACTATTTGGTCAAACGCAGGAAAGATGTAATCAGCAAATTGAATCTCTGCCAATGCAGGTGCACCAAAGGCTGCCAAACCATTAGCAAAGCCTAAAATACCTTGCTCTGTGAGCGGGGTATTGAATACGCGATGCTTACCGTACTTTTCTTGTAACCCTGATGTTGCTCTAAAAACACCGCCAAAATAACCCACATCTTCACCAAAAATACACGCTTGAGGATGTTCATTCATGGTGATATCTAAAGCAGAATTAATTGCATGTAGCATGTTCATTTTAGCCATTACTTAATTCTCCCTGCTGTTGTTGGGTAGGCCTCTGGATGTGCTTTTATATGCGTTTTAAGTTCATCATATTGACGTTGTAAAGATGGAATTGGCGTATCGTAAACATCTGAAATTAGCTCTTCTAACGCCGGCTTATCAATTACTTCAGCGCGTTTTAGTGCCGCTAAAATATCATCACGAATTGTTTCTTTCGCTTTGATATCTTCTGCGTCATCTAACCAATTTTGTTTTACTAACCATTTTCTAAAGCGCTCAATTGGGCATGTTTTATAGTTTGCTTCTTCATCTTTTGAACGGTAACCGCTTGGATCATCTGATGTTGAATGCGCACCTAAACGATACGCTATCGATTCAATTAATACCGGTTCACCTTGTGTCGCAGCAATTTCGCGAGCTTTTTTAGTTGCCGCGTAAACGGCGAGCGCATCACTGCCATCAACACGAATGGTTTTAATACCATAACCCACACCACGCGATGCAATCCCATCGCCTTTAAATTGCTCATCGGCTGGGGTTGAAATAGCATAACCATTGTTACGTGCAAAAAAGATAACCGGTGCTTTATGTACTGCAGCCATATTTAAGCCTGCATGAAAATCACCTTCTGAAGCAGCCCCTTCACCAAAATAACAAATAGTAACGTTATCAATAGTACTTGCTAGTTCACCTGTTTTAGCATCAATGTGTTTTATTTTTTGACCATATGCGTAACCCGTAGCCTGTGGAATTTGTGTTCCCAAAGGTGATGAAATGGTCATGTAGTTAAGTGCTTTAGAACCATAATGGATCGGCATTTGACGGCCTTTACCTAAATCTAATTCATTAGAAAACATTTGGTTCATAAATTGATCAAGGGTAAAACCACGATAGTGTAAGGCTGCTTGTTCACGGTATTGCGCCATGATCATGTCATCTTGATCAAGGGCTGCAGCAGAGGCTGTTACCGCCGCTTCTTCCCCTAAACACTGCATGTAAAAGCTAACACGCCCTTGGCGTTGAGCACCCTGCATACGTTCATCCAATAAACGAATAAAACGCATGGTTTCGTATAATTTAATCGCGGTGTGTTTAGAAATATCAGGTGCAGGAGCACTAGGATGAATGTCGCCGTCCTCAGTTAAAATACTCAGGGTTGGAATATTAAGTGCGTGGCCGTCAATAAACTCAAGCTCATGATTAATATTCAGCGATACGTTATTGGGATTACTCATAACCTACCTTCTTTTGTTGTCGGTATCACAGCGCCCCTTTGGATTATTATTATGGGTGATAGTTGCTGAATAAACTTTGCAACATCTGCACTGTATTTAATTAAAGCTGCCAACACTTTACGTTAACGTAAAGTGTTATTCAACAAAACTGTGACCAAAGAAAAGTAAATAATGAGCAAAAAACTGGCAAGTTAACTATACATATAATTAACCACTTATTAATCAGTTGGTTAAACTTTCATAACAAGTGGTCTGATGTGTTGATTTAGCTAAAGCGGCTATCCACTTGCATAGGGACTACTGTAAGTAATGCACGTTGCCCAATGGCAACCTGTGCGTTAGGAAAAATAATTGCTTCCCCTTCTACGTCGGCATATATGGCATTATCGCCATCGGTGGCTAAAAGCTCACCCTTTGCAAACCCTGTAAAATTCTCGGCATCGTCAGAAAACGGAAAACTAAAGTTTTGCGCTGTGCGGTTAATAGTACGATGAACAGAAAACAACTCAAAGTCGCTTGCATTAAATTCTGGGTATTTTACTTCTTCTTGGCTAATTAATGCAGTTAAAGTTTGTTTTGTTTTTGCAAAGCGTGACATGTCGTTTTCACCAAAGGGTTTCACTTGCCCAAGCTCTACAGTAAATGAGTCAGCCCCATGCACAAACGACGAATAGTAGCTAAACGTGGTAGCAGGCGACTTCATCATCAATACTGTATTTACACCACAGCTTAATAAGAACTGCAGTTGCGACTTTTTCCAAGGCTTGCCATGTAAGAATGGGTAAACAGCAAATTTTTCGTTTTTAGAACCGCGAATAGCGGTATGTAAATCATAATGACAGCGATACGTACCCTGCTCTGAACGCGCATAAAAATCGCTAACATATTGCTCAAGTTTATCAGCACGAACACGTTCGTCGTTCATCGCTATGCCATCAACAGTGTGGTGGCCGTTAAACAAGCGGTTTAAGTTCTCTTCTACAAATCGTTTACCAATATTAATTGACTGAGGATTACCAAAAATAAATAAAACACGTTGTTGTAATTCAAGTTGCTCACTAATAATGTGTTTAATGAGTTCATCGCAAATTTCAATGGGGGCTGTCTCATTGCCATGAATGGCACTGGATAGCACCACATTTTTTGACGTTATACAATCAGGTTCAAACTCAATCACTCCGGTATCGTGTATGGTAACCTGAGTATTGTTATTAAGCGTAAATTGACCTGCCTCTAAATGCCATTCATGGTTTCGCGAAAGCGTTAAAAAATCACCATCTTGTTTTAATTGATTAATATATTCTGCAGTGGCTGACATAACGATAAAAGCCCTTTTTTTTGTAAATTATAGATACAAAAACGGCTGATAAAATCAGCCGTTTTTAGTTGTAATTGAAACTTAGCTAATCACTGAATCAACCAGTTTTTTAGCTTCTTTTTCTAATAAGGCTAAGTGCTCTTCGCCTTTAAATGATTCTAAGTAAATTTTATAAATATCTTCTGTACCTGACGGACGCGCCGCAAACCAGCCGCTTTCAGTTACCACTTTTAGACCACCAATAGCTGCATTATTACCTGGCGCATGAGTTAGCTTTTGTAAAATAGGCTCACCCGCTAAGGTATCTGCTTTTACGTCATCAGCACTGAGTGCTTTTAATCGCGACTTTTGCTCAGGCGTTGCTGGCGCATCTAGGCGTTTATAAAGTGGCGCACCAAATTCTTGCTCTAGTTCTTTATACAGCGCAGACGGTGTTTTACCTGTAACTGCAAGAATTTCAGCGGCGAGTAAGCCCATGATAAAGCCATCTTTATCTGTACACCAAACCGTGCCATCAAAACGTAAGAAAGCCGCACCAGCGCTTTCTTCACCACCAAAGGCCAATTTGCCTTTGTTTAAACCCTCAACAAACCATTTAAAGCCAACGGGTACTTCTTTTACTTTACGCTTGTTGCGCTCAGTTACCTTGTCAATCATTGAGCTAGAAACAAGGGTTTTACCGATTTCAACACTGGCATCCCAATCACGATGCGTTAGTAAATAGTCAATCGCTACGGCTAAAAAGTGATTAGGATTCATTAACCCATCTGGTGTTACTATACCGTGACGGTCATAATCAGGGTCATTACCAATCGATAAATCAAAATCATCTTTAAGGGCAATTAAATTAGCCATTGAATAAGGTGATGAGCAATCCATACGAATTTTGCCATCTTTATCAAGCGGCATAAATGCAAAACGTGGATCAACACTGTCATTAACGACCGTTAAATCTAAATTATATTTTTGCGCAATCACTGGCCAAAAGTTAATGCCTGAGCCACCTAATGGATCAATACCAATCTTGATGCCTGCATCGCTAATCGCTTTTAAATTAATAATGTTTTTTAAATCATCAATATAAGGCGTCATTAAATCTTCGTAGCGAATAAAACCAGAACGTGAAGCTTTAGCAAAAGGAAACAGTTCTACTTCAACTAAGTCTTCTAATAATAATTGATTGGCTCTGTCTTCAATCCATTTTGTAACGTCTGTGTCTGCAGGACCGCCATTGGGCGGGTTATATTTAAAACCGCCATCTTCTGGTGGATTATGAGATGGAGTCACTACAATGCCATCGGCAAGCTCATTAGGATGATTTTTATTATAACTAACAATAGCATGGCTAATAACTGGCGTTGGAGTAAAGTCACCATTTTCTTGGGTGATCACTTGGACTTCATTAGCAACCAACACTTCAATTGCTGAGTTAAAGGCCGCCTCGCTCAGTGCGTGGGTATCTTTACCTAAAAATAACGGACCAAATATATCGTTCTGTTTTCTGTAATCACAAATAGCTTGGGTAATTGATAATATGTGTGATTCGTTAAATTTTACATCGTAGGCACAGCCTCGGTGCCCTGAGGTGCCAAATGCAACACAATGCTCGGGGTTTTGCTCTAAGTCAGGCTCATTTAAATAATACGCAGACACTAACTTTGGTACATTCACTAAAGCCGATTGTGGTGCAGTTTTACCTGCGCCGGAATGAATTGCCATGGTCTTTCCTTAAAGATAATCACGAATTTTTTCAGCTTGCTCGTTGCTATAGCCTAAACTAAGTGCAACTTCATGCAGCATCATTTTTTTACGCGTGGTATTAGAATTGGTCATCACCCAATATTCACTGTCAGTGATATTTTTTGGGTTCATACTACTACCGCTATTCACTAAGTCTTCTTTACTGGTCGCGAAGTAAACACGATCTCGACCTTTAATATCTAGTACCGCAGAGAAGTCTGTTTTATGCGTTCGATAAAATGCACTTAAAATAAATAAAAAACGACCTACAACGCCTTTTTGCATCGCCAATTCTTCTTTATTTAAAATATTAAATACGTTCGCATTCTTTTTATTTACCGGCGGTTTTGCCACTTGGGTTGGCTGTTCAACGTCTGCTATAGGTTGTTCTAGTGATGAATTAGACACACTAACGGTTTCATTTTTATGATCAGTGTCTAATTTAGTGGTGTTAATTTTTTCGCCGTTGAGATTTAATAAACGACGTAAAATAGTGGATGCACTCTCACCAATACTCTGTGTATTGCTTGCAATGTACTGATATAACTCGTCGTCTATGTCGATTTGTTTCATGTTCTTCCTGTCATTACGGGTCACATTTTTCTTTCGATATGATTATACCCAAATCACCTCAAGATGCGAGCGTCGTTGGAATTAAAAGCGATTTAGGCAAGGCATTGATTGCAAACAATAGTCGTTCTATTGCTAAAACCAATAACGCAGTATAAATCGCTTTTAAACCAACCCTCTGGGCGTTTCACAGGAACTTACTCTCATCGTTGTTAATTTTTAAAAGGGATCACCATTGTTGCAAACTAACGCCTTGATATTAAGCCCCGGTGAAACGCTGAATTCTGTATCTTGTGATGGTTTGGGTATATACCCAATCCAGTTAGAAATGCGAGTTACAACCCACGCGACCCTAAACATAGTAGTAATTAATAATGACCAAATAATCAGGAAGCTAGGTATTTTTGAGTCCAACATACAAATAATACCTGTATTTTTTGCTTTTTAGGGTAATGCTCGGCAAACTATGCGCAAAATTGAAGGAGACGTCTATGCAATTAAATTACAAACAAATTGGTCAAGGTCCAAATGTTATTTTGATCCATGGACTGTTTGGCTCTTTAGAAAACCTTAATGTGATTGCGAAGCCATTAAGCGAGCATTTTTGTGTAACCAACGTTGATTTACGTAATCATGGCCTTTCGCCCCACAGCGATGAAATGGATTATACTGCAATGGCTAATGATGTTGTTGAATTAATGACGGCATTAAACATACAAAAAGCGCATCTGGTTGGGCACTCTATGGGCGGCAAAGTGGCGATGCAAATAGCACTGAGCCATACTGATTTAGTCGATAAACTAGTGGTTCTTGATATTGCGCCTGTGAGCTACCCTGCGCGCCATACTCAAATACTTGAGGCTTTAAATGCAGTTAAAAATGCAGATATTAGTGATAGAAAGCAAGCTGATTTAGTAATGCAACCGTATATAGAGGAGTTAGGTGTACGTCAGTTTTTATTAAAAAGCTTATATAAAAATGATGATGGGCACTTTGTTTGGCGCTTTAATTTACCTGTGCTCGATAATAAATATTCAACTATTACCGCAAACATTAATGCAAATAATTCTTGTTTGTGCGAAACTCTGTTTATTAAAGGTAATGACTCTGACTACATTTTAACCGAGCATCGCGAAGCGATTAATGCGCTGTTTAAAAACGTCAGTGCAAAAATCATTCATGGTGCGGGTCATTGGTTACATGCCCAAAAACCACAGGCTGTAAACAAAGCAATCAATGATTTTTTAACTGCAGTTTAATGTTATTTTTATGGCGTGTTTTTGATTTATCACACTAAATAATTAAAGATTTATGTGCTATAGTACGCGCCGTTTAATTTAAAGGTTATACGTCGATGGTCAGTCAGTTTATTAACGAATTTGATACCTTAGGGTTGTATTTTGGCTTAGCAGGTATTTTTATTTTTATCGGCTTGGCAATTAAAGACGTACTGAAAAGCGGCAATGTGCCTAAATTTGGTCGTTATATTGTGTGGCTGGTACTCTTTTTAGGTTGCTCTGGCTTTATTGCCAAAGGACTTATTCAGGTATTTTGGCAAGGTGCGGGTGTAGGTTAAGCATGGCCAAGTCAGAAACAGATAGAACAACGCTTGATTTATTTGAATACGAGAAACGTCCAGGTAGACCTAAAACTAATCCCCTTCCTCGGGATATGCAGTTAAAGGTTAATAAACGTAATCAAATAAAAAGAGATAAGGCACGTGGTTTAAAGCGTGTTGAATTTAAAGTTTCGTCACAGCTGTATCAGGCACTGAGTGATATGGCAGATGCACAAAATATTAGCCGCAGTGCGTTGATCGAAACAATTTTACAAGAAAGATTGGCTATTGATAGATAAAAGGTTTAAATCCATGGCAAGTGTAGGCATTTTTTTCGGAAGTGACACAGGTAACACAGAACACGTAGCAAAAATGATCCAAAAAGAATTGGGTAAAAAGCTCGTTGCTGTGCATGACATTGCAAAAAGCTCTAAAGAAGAGATTGCTGAGTTTGATCTGATCTTATTCGGTATTCCAACTTGGTATTATGGTGAAGCGCAATGTGATTGGGATGATTTCTTTCCTGAGCTTGAAGAAGTAAGCTTTGAAGGTAAACTAGTGGCTATTTTTGGCTGTGGCGACCAAGAAGACTATGCAGAATACTTCTTAGATGCTATGGGCATGATCAACGATATCGTAACAGAACGTGGCGCTATTGTTGTTGGCCATTGGCCAACAGACAGTTATGATTTTGAAGCATCAAAAGGCATGGCTGATGACAAGCATTTTGTTGGTTTAGGTATTGATGAAGACCGTCAGCCAGAATTGACTGAGCAGCGCGTTAAGCAATGGTGTGCTCAGGTATATGATGAAATGTGCTTAAGTGAGTTAGCAGATTAATCCCCCCTTTTTTATGCTAACTGTTTAAAATATTATCAAACAGTTAGCATTTTCCGCGTTAATGTTGATATAGATCAATTGTTCTTTGCACTTCCTGCTAAGGCACGTTATCCTAACTGTTATTGTGACGAGTACATCTTGCAAGATGTCTAGTATAACTAAATAAAATTGAGACAGATTTAATGACTGATCATAACTTGGAACTTAAAAAAGCCGGGCTAAAGGTAACTTTACCGCGTATTAAAATTTTAGAGATTCTTCAATCTCCAGATAACCAACACATAAGCGCTGAAGATGTTTACAAGGTTTTATTAGATCTAGGCGAAGAAATTGGTCTTGCGACTGTTTACCGTGTTTTAAACCAATTTGATGATGCAGGAATTGTAAGCCGTCACCACTTTGAAGGCGGTAAGTCAGTATTTGAACTTTCTGGCAGCACTCACCATGACCACTTAGTGTGTTTAAAATGTGGCAAGGTTGTTGAGTTTGAAGATGATTTAATTGAACGTCGTCAACTTGAAATAGCTGAAGAAAACGGTATTAAGCTGACCAATCATTCTCTTTACCTATATGGCGAATGTGAAGATAAAGACGCGTGTAAAGCGTTTGCGCAAAGCAATAGTTAAAAGCCTATTTAGTTTAATAAAAAAAAACCTGCGATTAAGCAGGTTTTTTTATAACTAAAAAATAGAGCAGTATTATTTGTGCTCTATTTTAGCCCACGAATCACGTAAGCCAACCGTTTGGTTAAATACCAGGTTTTCTGATTTAGTATCACGTGAGAAATAACCGGTACGCTCAAACTGAAAACCTTGTGCAGGTACAGAATTAGCCAATGAAGGTTCAAGTTTAGCATTAGAAATAACCACTAATGAGTCTGGGTTTAACGTGCTTTCAAAGTCCTCTGCGGCTGCAGGGTTAGGCACACTGAATAAACGGTCATATAAACGTACTTCAGCTGTCACTGACTCAGGCGCAGATACCCAATGAATAACCCCTTTTACTTTACGACCATCGCTTGGATTTTTACCCAATGTTTCAGGATCGTAAGTACAGTAAATAGTGGTAATTTCACCATTGTCGTCTTTTTCAACACGCTCTGCCTTAATCACATAAGCACCACGTAAGCGTACTTCTTTATCAAGCACTAAACGTTTAAACTTATTGTTCGCTTCTTCACGGAAATCTTCGCGTTCGATAAAAATTTCACGCGTGAAAGGCACTTCACGGCGACCCATTTCTTCTTTATTTGGGTGATTAGCCACAGAAAGCGTTTCTACTTTATCGGCTTCATAATTCTCAATCACAATTTTCACTGGATCAAGTACAGCCATTGCACGCGGAGCATTTTCGTTTAAGTCATCACGGATACACGCTTCAAGCATACCCATTTCAACCATGTTTTCTTGCTTGGTAATACCGATACGCTGACAAAATTCACGAACAGATGCCGGTGTATAACCACGACGGCGCAGACCCGCAATGGTTGGCATACGCGGATCATCCCACCCTTCTACGTGCTTATTAACCACTAAGTCATTAAGCTTACGCTTTGACATAATTGTGTATTCAAGGTTTAAACGTGAAAACTCAATTTGTTGCGGGTGACATTCAAGGCTGATGTTATCCAATACCCAGTCATATAAACGACGGTTATCTTGGAACTCTAGCGTACATAATGAATGAGTAATGCCTTCAAGTGCATCAGAAATACAATGCGTGAAGTCGTACATTGGGTAAATGCACCACTTATCCGCTGTTTGATGATGATTAGCAAAACGTATACGGTATATAATTGGATCGCGCAGCACCATAAATGAGCTGGCCATATCTATTTTAGCGCGAAGGACACATTCACCTTCTTTAAATTCACCGTTACGCATTTTTTCAAATAATGCGAGGTTTTCTTCAGGTGATGTTTCGCGGTATGGGCTGTTTTTACCAGGCTCTTTTAATGTACCACGGTATTCGCGAGCTTGATCTGCAGTTAAGAAACAAACATACGCTAAGCCTTTATTAATAAGCTCTACCGCATAACCATAAAGTAGATCAAAATAGTTTGACGAATACTTAATCTCACCATCCCAATTAAACCCTAACCACTGTACGTCTTCTTTAATTGAATTAACGTAGTTAATATCTTCTTTTTCTGGGTTTGTATCGTCAAAACGAAGGTTACATAAACCGTTATAGTCTTTGGCGATACCAAAATTTAGGCAAATTGATTTTGCATGGCCAATATGTAAAAAGCCATTAGGTTCAGGTGGAAAACGGGTATGCGTTGTGGCATGTTTTCCACTTGCTAAATCTTCATCAATTCGGGTTCTAATAAAGTTATTTGGGCGATTCTCGATTTCCGCCATAGGATTATAAACCTCTGTATATTGCGTGATAACAAAACTACTGCATTATTACAAAAACCAACCTTAACATACAGTAATAGATGCGGGTTTATGCAGTTATTACCAAAGTTTGTTAGATAAGGGATAGTTTATGAGCAAAATTTGTTTTAGCGCAATATTAAAGTCATTAAAGCGATTTATAGTAAACGAATAACCCCAACTTAAAGGAACGAAGATGGCCTCATTAAATCAACACCGCATATATATTCCAAGTAATGCACGTGCAAATCATTACTTATTAGCTGAAATTACACCTAATGAAGATTTTTATAAAAACTTTAGTAATATTAATGCTTGCTATGAACGAATTGCGCGTCAGTTATTTGCATCATGTGATGAATATGAACTGCATAATGTCCATTTACTCGCAAATGATAAACTCCCCGTGGTGAGATTTCATGATGAGTCTTACCAACTTGAAACCGATAAGCAAATGTTGTTTTTTTATAACCCTCGTTACCATGAAGCACATAAACTACATCACACAGAAAATCAGCAAAGTAAAAAAATACGCCTATTGTTTTTAGCTACTGGTGAAGATATACGTGCCCACTCAGCGCAATTTCATACCAATGTACAAAAAGTATTGAGTCATTTACAAGATCAGTTATTCTTAGACCAGCCAAGCTTTAAGCTACGCGATCATCAACATTTAACCTATGATTTATTCGCTAAAGAAAAAGGTAATAAAGAAAGCTATGGTTATAAACTAAGAAGTTTGTACCCTCGCTATCAATCCAGACAATGCGCAATACCTAGTAGCCATGCTGAAATGACTTACGTCACCTTCTCTATTCCCGTGTCACGTAATATTAAAACGCAATTTCAAACACAAATTAATAGCCATACTTATAAACCGTTTTATAACCACTTTTTGCAGTTATTTACTCAACTTTGTGAAGATAATAAACTCACCCATGCAGCGATGGTTGCCAATGGGGCAATGCCAATAATTCGTAATAGTGAAGTAGATAGAAATGAGGGAAATGGTGAGTTACAAAAAATTAGTTTTGATATAGAAGATTCAGCGCCGCAAATAAAAGTATTTTTTGATGAAAATAAACTCGTAGAGACGCTACATTTTGTGATTGTTGCCGCCGCACATAACAAACATGAGATTGGCTATGGTCGCTTTATGAACCAAGTAGAGAAAACCGTTCATGCATTCTGTGATGAATTAGCTATTAATAAGCAGCGCCAAGATTTATCTCTGCGATTTTTTCAACATATTAGTTACCCGTTTTAAGATTAAGGGCAATACGCTCTAGCCATACATAAAAAAAGGCTCGCAATTGCGAGCCTTTTTTAAAGAATAACCGCTGATTACCAGCCTGTTTTTTCTTTAAGTGCTTTACCGATATCAGCCAGTGAACGTACAGTTTTTACGCCCGCAGCTTCTAATGCAGCAAATTTCTCATCAGCAGTACCTTTACCGCCTGCGATGATTGCGCCAGCGTGACCCATACGCTTACCTTCTGGTGCAGTAACACCAGCAATGTAAGAAACAACAGGTTTAGTTACGTTAGCTTTGATGTACTCTGCAGCTTCTTCTTCTGCAGTACCACCAATTTCACCAATCATTACGATTGCTTCAGTTTGGTCGTCTTTTTCGAACATTTCTAAAACGTCGATAAAGTTAGTACCTGGGATTGGGTCGCCACCAATACCAACACACGTAGACTGACCAAAACCAGCATCTGTAGTTTGTTTAACTGCTTCGTACGTTAAAGTACCAGAGCGTGAAACAATACCTACTTTACCAGGCTTGTGGATGTGACCAGGCATGATACCAATCTTAGTCTCACCAGGAGTGATAACACCTGGACAGTTAGGACCGATCATACGTGTACCTGTTTGATCTAGTTTAACTTTAACGTCAACCATATCAAGTGTAGGAATACCTTCAGTAATACAAACAATTAGCTCGATGCCCGCATCGATTGCTTCTAAGATTGCATCTTTACAAAAAGGTGCTGGTACGTAGATAACTGATGCAGTTGCGCCAGTTGCTTCTACAGCGTCACGTACTGTGTTAAATACTGGAAGACCAAGGTGCGTTTGACCGCCTTTACCTGGGCTTACACCACCAACCATTTGTGTACCGTACTCAAGCGCTTGCTCTGAGTGGAAAGTACCTTGACCACCAGTGAAACCTTGACAGATAACTTTTGTATCTTTATTGATTAATACAGACATTATTTGCCCTCCGCAGCAGCAACAACTTTTTCAGCCGCGTCTGTTAATGATTCAGCAGCGATGATGTTTAGATCAGACTTAGCAAGTACTTCACGACCTAGTTCAGCATTAGTACCTTCTAAACGTACAACTACTGGTACTGTTACACCTACTTCTTTAACTGCGCCAATGATGCCTTCTGCAATCATGTCACAACGAACGATACCGCCGAAGATGTTAACTAAAACAGCTTTAACGTTGTCATCTGAAAGGATAATTTTGAATGCTTCAGATACACGTTCTTTCGTTGCGCCGCCACCAACATCTAGGAAGTTAGCTGGCTTGCCACCGTGTAGGTTTACGATGTCCATAGTACCCATTGCTAGGCCTGCACCGTTAACCATACAACCTACGTTACCATCAAGGGCTACATAGTTAAGCTCGAAGCTTGCTGCGTGAGCTTCACGCGCATCTTCTTGAGATGGATCGTGCATTTCACGGATTTTAGGTTGACGGTAAAGTGCATTACCATCGATACCGATTTTACCATCTAGACAGTGAAGGTTACCTTCATCTGTGATTACTAGCGGGTTGATTTCAAGTAATGCGAAATCGAAATCGTTGAACATATTACCAAGACCCATGAAGATCTTAACAAACTGTTTCATTTGCGTTGGGTTAAGACCCAATTTAAAACCAAGCTCACGTGCTTGGTAAGCTTGAGGACCTACTAATGGATCGATCTCAGCTTTGTGGATAAGTTCTGGTGTTTCTTCAGCAACAGTTTCAATTTCAACGCCGCCTTCAGTAGACGCCATGAACACAACTTTACGAGAAGCACGGTCAACAACAGCACCTAGGTACAGTTCGTTAGCGATGTCAGTACAGCTTTCTACTAAAATTTTAGCAACTGGCTGGCCTTTCTCGTCTGTTTGGTAAGTAACTAGGTTTTTACCTAACCAGTTAGCTGCAAACGCTTTAACTTCGTCGATAGTTTTAACTAGCTTTACACCGCCAGCTTTACCACGTCCACCTGCGTGAACCTGAGTTTTAACAACCCACATATCGCCGCCAATCTTTTCAGCAGCTGCTGCAGCTTCTTCAGGTGTATCGCAAGCGAAACCTTGAGAAACTGGTAAACCATATTCGGCAAAAAGTTGTTTTGCCTGATACTCATGCAAATTCATGATGCTTTATCCAATTTTTTATATTAAAAGAGTTGAATATTTATGCAAATAAACAACTATCCCAAATTGCGTGCCTAGTATAGATCTCATGGCGCTACATGAAAACCCCAGTATGACCATAGGCACAAAAAAAAAGCTGTGATTTTAACTCACAGCTTATATTTCATACTACTTAATTAAACATCCAGCAGTAAACGTGTTGGATCTTCAAGTAACTCTTTAATTGTTACTAAGAAACCAACTGATTCTTTACCATCGATTTGGCGGTGATCGTAAGATAACGCTAAGTACATCATAGGTAAGATTTCAACTTTACCGTTTACAGCCATTGGACGATCTTGGATTTTGTGCATACCCAAAATTGAAGACTGCGGTAAGTTAATAATTGGAGTAGATAGTAACGAACCAAATACACCACCGTTGGTGATAGTGAAGTTACCGCCGGTCATATCGTCAAGTGTTAGCTTACCATCACGACCTTTAAGCGCTAGCTCACGAATACCCTTTTCGATTTCTGCAACAGATAGCTTGTCACAGTCTTTAAGTACAGGTGTTACTAAGCCACGAGGTGTAGAAACAGCAATGCTGATGTCGAAATAGTTGTGGTAAACAATATCATCGCCATCAATTGATGCATTTACATCTGGGAAACGCTTTAACGCTTCAGTCACTGCTTTCACGTAGAAAGACATGAAACCTAAACGGATACCGTGGCGCTTTTCAAATACTTCTTGGTACTGCTTACGAAGATCCATGATTGGCTTCATGTTAACTTCGTTAAATGTAGTTAACATTGCAGTAGAGTTTTTCGCTTCAAGAAGACGATTCGCAATTGTTTTACGTAAACGTGTCATAGGCACACGTTTTTGTGTACGGTCACCCATAGGTGCTGCTGGCGCTGCTTCAGCTTTTGCCGCTGGCGCAGGTGATTTTAAGAATTGATCAACATCTTCTTTAGTCACACGACCATTTTTGCCTGAACCTTTGATTTTTGATGCATCAAGGCCTTTCTCAGCAATTAAACGACGAACTGATGGCGTTAACACATCTGAACCCTCGCTTGAGCTTTCTTCTTTGGCTGCTGGTGCATCCGCTTTAGCGTCAGATTTAGCGGGTGCAGCGCCTGCTTTTACTTTACCAATTACTTGCTCACCAAGAACAGTATCGCCTTCGTCATGAATGATTTCACCCATAACGCCGTCTTCTTGGGCAACCACTTCAAGTACAACTTTATCTGTTTCAATATCAACCAAGTTTTGGTCGCGTGTTACCGCGTCACCTGGTTGAACATGCCAAGTAGCAATTGTTGCATCTGCAACTGATTCTGGAAGTACAGGTACTTTAATATCCACTTCTTTACCTTCTGATGCTGGTGCTGATTGCGCCGCCGGCGCGTCTTCTGATTTTTCTGATGCTGAGCTATCTTCTTTTGGCTCTTTACTTGGTGATGCTTCTTGCGCATCACCAATTAAACCGATCACTTGGTCACCAAGTACCGTAGCACCTTCTTCTTGTGAAATTTCAGTGATCACACCGTCATTTTGTGCAACCACTTCTAAAACCACTTTGTCTGTTTCAATGTCTACTAAGTTTTGGTCACGGCTTACTTTGTCGCCAACACTTACATGCCATGTAGCAACGGAAGCATCTGCAACCGACTCAGGAAGAACAGGAACTTTAATTTCTGTGCTCATTGCTTATCCTTTCTTTTCTATAGTAAGCGCGTCGGCAACGAGCGCTTGTTGTTCTTTAGTATGTACTGACATATATCCACATGCAGGAGATGCTGATGCCTTACGGCCTGCATATTTCAATTTTGCACCTTGTGGAATTGCATCAACAAAGTGATGTTGTGAACAGTACCAAGCGCCTTGGTTTTGCGGCTCTTCCTGACACCACACAAAATCAGTAACGTGTTGGTAACGTTCAATAATTGCTTTCATTTCGTCATGTGGGAACGGGTAAAGCTGCTCAACACGAACAATTGCAATATTGTCTTGCTCAAGTTTACGACGCTCTTGTAATAGTTCGTAGTAAACTTTGCCGCTACAAAATACAACACGTTCTACTTTCTTAGCATCAATCTCATCAATTTCATCAATGATGTTGTGGAATACCCCCTCAGAAAGCTCTTCTAGCGATGACGTTGCAAGTGGATGACGTAGCAATGATTTAGGTGTCATTACAATCAGTGGACGACGCAGTGGTCTAACTGATTGACGACGTAACATTGCGTACACTTGCGCCGGTGTTGATGGCACACATACTTGCATGTTGTGATCAGCACAAAGCTGTAAAAAGCGTTCTAGACGAGCTGAGCTGTGCTCTGGACCCTGACCTTCATAGCCATGAGGTAACAAACACGTTAAGCCACATAAGCGACCCCACTTTTGCTCACCTGAACTTAAGAACTGGTCAAATACCACCTGTGCACCATTAGCGAAATCACCAAATTGTGCTTCCCACAATACTAATGAGGTCGGCTCTGCAGTTGCATAACCATATTCAAATGCTAATACCGCTTCTTCAGACAGTACTGAGTCGAACACTTCAAACGTACCTTGATCTTCACTAAGGTTCTGTAATGGTAAATACGTTGCACCATCTTTTTGACTATGAACAACCGCATGACGGTGGAAGAAGGTACCACGACCTGAATCTTGTCCAGTTAGACGAATATCAGTGCCTTCAGCTGCAATAGTTGCATACGCTAAAGTTTCTGCCATACCCCAATCAAGTGGTTTTTCGCCAGCAGCCATTGCTTTACGATCATCGTATATTTTTTTAACACGAGATTGTGCTTTGTACTCTTCTGGGTAACTTGCAACTATGTTACCAAGTTCTTTAAGCTTTTCTACCGAAACGCTAGCATCGTAATCAACACTCCATTCATGGCCTACATACTTAGCCCAATCTGAAGAGTGTGATGTTTCTGGCTGTATTTCTTCAACAACACAGTTGCCATCGTCTAAACCATTACGGTAATCATCAGCAAGCGCTTTCACTTCATCTTCTGTGAAAGAACCTTCAGAAATCAGCTGATCCGCGTAGATTAAACGAGGTACTGGGTGTTTTTTAATTTTTTGGTACATAATTGGCTGTGTAGCGTTAGGCTCATCAGCTTCGTTATGACCATGGCGACGGTAACAAACAAGGTCAATCACAACGTCACGTTTAAACTGATTTCTAAAATCAAGCGCGAGTTGCGTTACAAAAGCAACCGCTTCAGGATCGTCAGAGTTTACGTGGAAAATTGGCGATTGAACCATTTTTGCGATATCAGTACAGTAATCAGTTGAGCGTACATCGTCTTTTTTACTTGTTGTAAAACCAACTTGGTTATTAACAACAATACGGATACTACCGCCACAACTAAATGCATTAGTTTGCGATAAGTTAAACGTTTCTTGAACAACACCCTGACCTGCAATTGCTGAGTCGCCGTGGATAGTGATTGGAAGTGCTTTGCTGCCTGTTTTGTCATTTAGACGATCAAGACGTGCACGCACAGAGCCCATAACCACCGGATTTACGATTTCTAAATGCGACGGGTTAAACGCAAGTGCCATGTGCACGTTGCCACCTTTAGTCGCGAAATCTGATGAATAACCCATGTGGTATTTAACATCACCTGAGCTTAACGTTTCTTTGTGCTTGCCAGCAAACTCATCAAAAAGTTCTGATGGATTTTTGCCTAGCACATTAACGAGAACATTTAAGCGACCACGGTGGGCCATACCAATAACGGCTTCTTTTTGGCCACTTTCACCGGCACGGTGAATAAGCTCTTTTAACATAGGCACTAACGCATCGCCACCTTCAAGTGAGAAACGCTTAGCACCCGGGAACTTAGCCCCTAAATATTTTTCAAGACCATCAGCCGCTGTTAATCCCTTGAGGATTCGTAGCTTTTCATTTTTATCAAATTTTGGCCTAGACTGAACAGACTCTAAACGCTGTTGTAACCAACGCTTTTCTTCTGTTGATGTGATGTGCATATACTCGGCGCCAATAGAACCACAGTAAGTGGTTTTTAGTGCTTGGTATAACTCACCTAAAGGCATAGTATCGCGGCCAACGGCAAACGATCCTACGTTAAATTCGCGGTCAAAGTCAGCATCCGATAAGTCGTGGTACTCTAGCTCTAAATCTCGTACACGTTCTCGTTGCCAAATACCTAGTGGATCTAGGTTTGCATTTTGGTGTCCACGAAAACGGAAAGCATTAATAAGTTGCAGTACTTTAACCTGTTTAAGGTCGCCACCACTGCCCTCTGCTACCACTACTTCTCTATGCTTGTTTTTAGCAAGCGCCGCAAATTGTGAACGAACTTCTGAATGTTTTACTTCAACATCCACACCATCTACTTTTGGTAACTGTTCGAACACTTCTCGCCATTCTTCTGGCACCGAAGTCGCATCGTCTAAATACGCTTCATAAAGCTCTTCAACATAAGCAACGTTACCGCCGTTTAAATGTGAAGATTCTAGCCATGCCTTCATCACACCTTCGTGCATTTATAAGCCCTTTTTTTTAGCGCAGAAATTAATAGTTATATAACAAGATGGCTAATAAATTATTAGCCATCTTTCGTCTACTAGAAATTAAACCGAGCGGTTTAATAACATAGATTTTATTTGTCCAATTGCTTTGGTCGGATTAAGACCCTTAGGACAAACGCTAACACAGTTCATGATACTGTGGCAACGGAACACACTGAATGCATCGTCTAAGTCAGCTAAACGCTCTTCTGTTGCTGTGTCTCGGCTATCAGCTAAGAAACGGTAAGCATGAAGAAGGCCTGCTGGACCTATAAACTTATCTGGATTCCACCAGAAAGAAGGACACGATGTAGAACAACATGCACATAAAATACACTCGTAAAGCCCATCTAATTTATCACGTTCTTCGATAGATTGAAGACGTTCACCTGCAGCAGGCTCATCATTAATTAGATACGGTTTTACTTTTTCGTATTGAGTGTAGAACTGACTCATGTCAATAACAAGGTCTCGAACAACAGGAAGTCCAGGTAATGGACGTACTACGATTTTACCTTTGCCATTTTTTTGCAGCGTAGATAAAGGAGTAATACATGCTAAACCGTTCTTACCATTCATGTTTACGCCGTCTGAACCACACACGCCTTCACGGCATGAACGACGAAACGATAGTGTAGGATCTTGCTCTTTTAATAGTAAAAGTGCATCCAATACCATCATGTCTTGGCCTTCCTCAGTTTGCAAAGTGTAATCTTGCATACGAGGTGCGTTATCAACATCCGGATTGTAACGATAAACTGAAAATTGTACTTGTGCCATCGTCTCGCTCCTAGTAGGTACGTGCTTTAGGTGGGAAAGCTTCACGTGTTTTAGGCTCGTAGTTTACTTTACGCTTGCTCATTTCATCCGTTACCGGATTAAATACTGAGTGACATAACCAGTTTTCGTCATCACGATCTGGGAAGTCAAAGCGAGAGTGTGCGCCACGGCTTTCAGTACGGAAGTTTGCAGCTACTGCAGTTGAGTAAGCTGTTTCCATTAAGTTGTCTAGTTCTAAACATTCAATACGCATGGTGTTAAAGTCTGATGATTTGTCATCAAGACGCGCGTGCTGTAAACGTTCACGGATTTCTTTAAGTTCAGTAAGACCTGTAGCCATTGAGTCACCTTCACGGAATACCGAGAAGTTAAGCTGCATACATTGTTGTAGGTCTTTCTTGATTTGAACTGGGTCTTCGCCTTGACCAGCTGTTGAGTTTTCCCAACGGTTAAAGCGCGCAAGAGACGCTTCTAAGTCAGACTCTGAAGCCGCTTTAGAAATTTCAACGTCATTTAGGTATTTACCTAAGAAGTTACCTGCTGCACGGCCAAATACAACTAAATCAAGTAATGAGTTACCACCTAAGCGGTTAGCACCATGTACAGATACACAGGCAATCTCACCAACAGCAAATAAACCTTGTACTACTTTTTCGTTGCCAGCAGCATCGATATTAAGTACTTGACCATTTACGTTTGTTGGCACACCACCCATCATGTAGTGACATGTTGGGATAACTGGAATCGGTTCTTTTGCAGGGTCAACGTGAGCAAATGTTTTAGCAAGATCACATACACCTGGAAGACGTAAGTTAAGCGTTTCTTCGCCTAAGTGGTCAAGTTTCAACTTAAGGTGAGGACCCCAAGGACCATCACAACCACGACCTTCACGAATTTCTGTCATCATTGAACGAGCAACAACGTCACGAGACGCTAAATCTTTAGCATTTGGTGCGTAACGTTCCATGAAGCGTTCGCCATCTTTATTTAAAAGATAACCACCTTCACCACGACAACCTTCAGTTACTAGCGTACCAGCGCCAGCTATACCTGTCGGGTGGAACTGCCACATTTCCATGTCTTGCATAGAAATACCAGCACGTGCAGCCATACCAACACCGTCACCGGTATTAATGTGAGCATTGGTTGTTGATGCGAAAATACGACCTGCACCACCTGTCGCTAACACAACTGCTTTTGATTTGAAGAAGGTGATTTCACCTGTTTCAATTTCAATCGCTGTACAGCCTACTACATCGCCATTATCGTTTTTAACTAAATCAAGTGCATACCATTCTGAGAATACATTGGTTTTGTTTTTAACGTTTTGTTGATAAAGAAGGTGTAATAATGCATGACCCGTACGGTCAGCTGCTGCTGCAGTACGCGCAGCCTGTTCACCACCAAAGTTTTTCGATTGACCACCGAAAGGACGTTGGTAAACACGGCCATTTTCAAAACGCGAAAATGGTAAGCCCATGTTTTCTAATTCAGTAATAGCTTCTGGGCCAGTTTGACACATGTATTCGATAGCGTCTTGGTCACCGATAAAATCGGAACCTTTCACGGTATCATACATATGCCATTCCCAGTTATCTTCATGCGAGTTACCTAACGCGACTGTAATACCGCCTTGAGCAGATACAGTGTGTGAGCGTGTCGGGAAAACTTTAGAGATTAGCGCACATGTTTTGCCAGATTCAGTAATAGCAAGGGCAGCGCGCATACCTGCACCACCGGCACCAATTACTACGGCGTCAAATTCACGAACAGAATATTTCACTTAAACACCCCATAAAACGATTAAACCCACAGCTACGTAAGCAACAGCCATTAGGTTTAGTACAAAGCCTAAAAAAGCACGCAATTTAGCGTTCTTTACATAGTCGGTAAGAACCTGCCAAAGGCCGATACGGGTATGAACCATAATGCAAACTAGGGTGATTAACGTTGCCCCTTTCATTGCTAGGTTTGAGAATAGGCCTGTCCAGGCTTCATATGTGACTTCTGGCATTGCTAAAAAATAGCCAATAATAAAGATTGCATACGCGCTGATTATTAATGCCGTTGTGCGTAAAGATACAAAATCTTGTACGCCATCACGTTTAAGAGTTGCTTGATTTAAGACCATATCCACACCCCTGCCAATACAGCAAACACAACGCCAAGTGCCATCGCAATTTTAGCGCTAGTATTGCCTGATTCAAGTTCTTCCCAATGCCCCATATCCATAATAATGTGACGGATACCACCGATAAGGTGATAACCCAATACAGAAAGGGTGCCCCAAGCTATAAATTTGGCAATGAATCCGTTAAACAGACTCTTGACGAATTCAAAACCTTCAGCTGAAGAAAGAGACTCTGACCAAGCCCAAATGACAAACGTTAAAGCAAAAAATAATGCAACACCGGTGACGCGGTGAAAAATTGAAGCTTTAGCCGTTGCCGGCATAGATATAGTTGTTAGATCTAGATTTACAGGTCTTTGCTTTTTCACAGTTACTTGCCCATCTTGCCCGCAGTGGGGCTCATCTACTTGTTTTTCTAAAACCCACCAAATGTTTCTGGTGGAACTATCAAAATAAACGTATTGATACTAATAAAGTTCACTTTTTATGAAAATTATTATGTAAAAAAAAGTTTACCCAAATACAAATTGGTTAAAAACCTCCGTTAGTATATATAGCCGGAGACTCTTTTACAATTCTTGTTTACTTTGAGTCGTTTGCGAATTAGCCAATGGTATAATATTCAATCTATACCGAATATTTATTATACATATGTGCATAATACTTATAAAAATTGACTTTATACCCCTCTTTCACGTTAAAATGTAAAGATGTGCTTAGAATAGATTTTAGAATATAAAAATCAGAATAGTTATCTTAATAGGAGATACATAGATGGCAGATAAGAAAGCCACGGTCCATATTGATGGGCTAGATCCAATCGAACTTCCAATTTATCAAGGTACTGCTGGCCAAGATGTAATTGACGTACGTACACTCGGCTCACATGGTCACTTTACTTATGACCCAGGTTTCATGTCGACTGGTTCTTGTGAATCTACCATCACTTACATCGATGGTGGCAAGGGTGTTTTATTACACCGTGGTTACCCAATCGAACAGTTAGCAGAAAGCTCTAACTACGTTGAGTTATGCTACTTACTATTAAATGGTGAGTTACCAACTAAAGAGCAATACGATGATTTCGCTACAAAAATCACTCGTAGCACTATGCTAGATGAAAAAATCGCAAACTTCTTCCAAGGTTTCCGTTTTGACGCTCACCCTATGGCGATGCTATGTGGTGTGGTTGGTGCTTTATCTTCTTTCTACCATGAAGATCTGGATATCACTGATGCAGTTCAACGTAAAACAAGCGCTATTAAATTAGTTGCTAAGTTACCAACAATTGCAGCAATGGCGTACAAAACAAACATCGGTCAACCATTTGTATACCCACGCAATGACTTAAGCTATGCAGAAAACTTCTTACACATGATGTTCTCTGTACCTGCTGAAGAATACAAAGTAAACCCTGTCACAGCTAAAGCAATGGATAAAATCTTCATGCTTCATGCTGACCATGAGCAAAACGCATCAACCTCTACAGTACGTTTAGCAGGTTCTTCTGGTGCTAACCCTTATGCATGTATTGCTGCGGGTATTGCATCACTTTGGGGCCCTGCTCACGGCGGTGCTAACGAAGCATGTTTAAACATGTTAGAAGAAATTGGCTCAGTTGATCGCATTGACGAATACGTAGCAAAAGCAAAAGATAAAGCGGACCCGTTCCGTCTTATGGGCTTTGGACACCGTGTTTACAAAAACTTCGATCCTCGTGCAACAGTAATGCGTCAAACATGTCATGAAGTGTTAGCAGAGCTAAACATTCAAGATCCATTACTTGATATCGCAATGAAACTAGAGCAAATTGCACTTGAAGACCCGTACTTTGTTGAGAAGAAACTTTACCCTAATGTAGATTTCTACTCAGGTATTATCTTAAAAGCAATCGGCATCCCTACCAGCATGTTCACTGTAATCTTTGCAATGGCACGTACTGTAGGTTGGATCTCACACTGGGACGAGATGCTTTCTCAACCTGGTCATAAGATCAGCCGTCCACGTCAGCTTTACACAGGTGAAACACACCGTGATTATAAAGCAACTGACAAGCGCTAAGCATTAAGTTAGTTTAAAAGGCCGCCTCTGCGGCCTTTTTTATTACCTGCTACTTGAGAATTATCTTAAACAGATTACAATTCCTGCCCACTTGATTAACTTTATGAGCCTATGTCTGTGTCCTCGTTTGATCCTAAAAAAATCCGTAATGACTTTCCTACTCTAAATCAGACAATCAATGGCTACCCTTTGGTTTATTTAGACTCAGCAGCAACAACACAAAAACCACAATGCGTGATTGACGCTACCACAGAGTTTTACACCTTACAGAATGCAAATGTTCACCGCGGACGTCATACGCTGAGTGAACAAGCTACAGCGGCTTATGAGCAAGTACGTCAACGCGTTGCCGATTATTTTCAAGTAACCAGTAGCGAAATTGTCTGGACCAAAGGTGCCACTGAAGCGATTAACTTAGTTGCTCATGGCTTAAGAAATACATTAACAGCTGCTGACACTATTTTAATTAGCCCAATCGAACACCACGCTAATATCGTGCCGTGGCAAGAACTGGCAGCGCAAACCGGGGCAACATTAAAAACTTTACCACTTAACGCAGATGCTACGTTTGATATAGCACAGTGTTGTGAAGTGATTAAGCGCACCAACCCTGCACTACTGGCTATTACTCACGCTTCTAATGCGCTAGGCAATATTACTGATTTAGTCCCCTTAATAGCCTCAGCTAAGGCGGTAGGCGCGCTAACCTTAGTCGATGGCGCACAAGGGGCGCTGCATTTAAGACCGAATTTAAAAAAGCTCGATTGTGATTTTTACGTGTTTTCTGCTCATAAAATGGTGGGGCCAACAGGGCTAGGCGGTTTATATGGCCGTTATACAGCCCTTAATGCACTATCGCCTTATCAAACAGGCGGTGAAATGATTGAAAAAGTAACCTTAACGCACAGTACTTATCGTAATGCACCGGCTAAATTTGAAGCAGGAACGCCAAATATAGCCGGTGTTTTAGGTTTTGGCGCTGCACTTGAGTATTTAATGGCGCTTGATCTGCAAACATTACAGCATTATGAACAGCAGTTGTTTATTTATGCAGCGAACGCATTGAGCAAAATAGACGGTATTATTATCTACAGCGACCTCAAATCGAATATTGGCACACTTTGCTTTAATTATAAAAATGAACATCCTTATGATCTGTCAACTTTACTTGACGGCTATGGTATTGCTGTACGAAGTGGTCATCATTGTACCCAACCTTTAATGAGTCATTTAAACCTAAATGGTTCACTGAGAGCGAGTTTTGCTTTTTATAATACGACTAAAGATGTAGACCAATTTATTGCCGCACTCAAAGAATGCATTGCTTTATTAGACTAATTTGGATAAATAATGACACACACATATCAACTCGTAACTAAAAGTATTCAAAGCAGTAGTAGCTGGCAACAAAAGTACCGTGAAATTATGTTACTCGGTAAAACGCTGCCACCTTTAGCCGATATATTAAAAACAGATGATGCGTTAGTGCCAGGCTGTGAGAGTAAAGTATGGATGTTTGTCGAGTTTGACTTAACCGAGAATGCACTGGTTGTAATTGGTGACTCTGATACTCGCATAGTAAAAGGCTTATTGGCGTTAATTTTAGCCCTGTATAACGGTTTAACACCCGAAGAAGTGTTAGCAGTAAATGCTTATGATGAATTTGAAAAGCTTGGCTTAATCAGTCATTTGAGTGCGTCTAGGGGTAATGGAGTAAAAGCCATGGTTGAAACAATACAAACCATGGCCAAACAAAAAGCGCTTTAAGCGCTTTTTAAATACTATTAAACCAAAACACTTTATCTAAGTATTTAGACGCGCACGCTTGTCTAAGTATTTTCGAACCGCTTTAGCGGCAACAAAAAAACCAAAACTACCGGTGATCATCGTCACTGAGCCAAAGCCATTATTACAATCCATGTTCATACTGCCATCAGCATTTTGCTTCGCATGACACACACTGCCGTCACTACCTGGGTAAACAAGCTGTTCAGTGGAATATACACAGTCAATATTAAATTTACGTTTTGGGTTTGAACTGAAATTATATTGTTTACGCAAAATGTAACGCACTTTTGCAAGTAATGGATCTTGAGTGGTTTTTGCCACATCGCCAAAGGTAATTTGACTCGGATCGGTTTGACCACCTGCACCGCCAGTTGTAATTATAGGCATTTTATTACGTTTACAGTGAGCTATTAACGCCGCTTTTTCTTTAACCGCATCAATACAATCTATTACATAATCAAAACCTTGAATATGTTCTTGAATATTATCAAGGCTAATAAAGTCATCAATCACATTCACCACACACTCAGGGTTGATAAGCTTGCAGCGAGTTTTCATCGCCTCAACTTTAGCTTCCCCTATTGTGCCTGTTAAGGCATGAATTTGACGATTTACATTAGTTGCACAAATATCATCTAAATCAATTAAGGTGATTTTACCTACGCCGGTACGCGCTAGTGCTTCAGCAGTCCAACTGCCTACACCACCAATACCCACAACACAAAAATGTGCTTGCTGTAACCACTCAAATTGCTGTTGACCATACAGACGTTTAATACCACCAAAGCGGATATCAGTTACTTGTTCACTCATTTACCAATCCAGTTTCCACGGCGTTTGCCAAGAATTAAAATCTTGATGTTTAATCAATTGCGCATACTCTTCACCAGATTCTGGCAACAGGGTATGTTGTATTTTTTGCCCTTTCCATAAAAAATCCAGCGCAAATGCATGTAAATAGGTACGCTCTGCAGGGCTGCCTGCATAACTTGCATCACCCATTATGGGGGCACCCAAACTCTTTAAAGCAACTCTGAGCTGATGGGTTTTACCCGAATAGGGTTTTAATAGGTAAGCTCTAAAACCACTTTTAAAACTAAATGAATAAAACCGCGTTATAGCGGGATTTATTTGCGAGTTTAATAATTTAAAAGTACCCCGACGTGACTTCGCCATGTCTCCTTTAACCCAACCTTGCTTTTTTTTAGGCTTAGAATCACTTACAGCTAAATAAAATTTATTTATAGTATGCTCAGTAAACATCTGGGTAAACTTTGCCGCAGCGTCTTTATGCCGCGCTAATATGATCAGCCCTGAAGTCACTTTGTCTAGACGATAAACCGCAAACAATTTTTCGTTTAGTTGTTGCTCAGCAAGTACCACAAAACCAGGGCTATCTTCTGAATGAAAATTAAGCCCTGCAGGTTTAGTTATAATATAAAAATCATCGTGCGTGTATTGCACCTTAAACACAGGCGTATCTGCTTTATTCACGCGCTTTACTTTGAATATGCGCAACGACTTTAGCTAAATCCTCTGGTGTATCAACCCCAGCATGAGGGGTCACCAGCGCTTGCTCTATTTTAATCGCATAGCCATGGTAAAGCACCCTTAGCTGCTCTAGTGATTCTAAAACTTCTAATGGTGATACCGATAATTGAATATATTGCTTTATAAACCCTGCGCGATACGCGTAAATACCCACATGGCGTTGAAAAGGCGCTAAATTAAGTGGTTGCTGCTCTGCCATCATAGCACTTCTATCAAATGGAATGCTGGCTCTTGAAAAATATAAGGCATTTTTATTAATATCGCTGACCACTTTAACCGCATTAGGGTTAAACACCTCATCACGCTCTTCAATGGCAACACTTAGGGTTGCCATAGGCGCGGTTGATTGCGCTAATAATGTAGCCACTTGTGACACGTTATCAGGGGATAATAATGGTTCATCGCCCTGCACATTAACCACGATAGTATCTTCTGATAAATTTAATAAATCAACGACTTCTGCTAACCGTTCAGTCCCTGATTGATGATCTTCTCGAGTCATCAATACATCATTGGTAAAGTGTTTAGCCGCATCAAATACTTTTTGATGATCGGTGGCAATAACCACTTTACTCGCTCCCGACAAACACGCTTTTTCATAGACATGTTGGATCATTGGCTTGCCACAAATATCAGCAAGTGGTTTACCTGGCAAACGAGTAGAAGCGTAACGCGCAGGAATAACAACTACGAATTCCACTTTTCTACCTCTTCAAGAGACAATTCTCGGGCTTCATTTTCAAGTAATACCGGAATATCATCGCGTACCGGGTAAGCAAGCTTTGCAGCTGTACTGATCAGCTCTTGGTTTTCTTTATCAAAGCGCAACTTACCTTTACACACGGGGCAAGCAATAATTTCGAGTAACTTCGTATCAAAGGCCATGATGGATCCCTTTTTCTTTTAATAGTAAATTTAATGTACTTATTACCGCCGCTGTTGGTTGAGCATCAACAGGCAGGTAATACCAATTAGGTTTTGCAAAATCACGGCATTTAACCGCATCTTTTTCTGTCATTAATACACAGTCATCGCCAAATTGAGCGAAATCATCAGCGCTATAAGCATAATGATCGCGAAAATGATGTGTAGACAGTAATTTAATACCCTGTGCTTGCAGTGAAGCCTCAAAACGACCTGGGTTACCAATAGCACTCACCGCATGCGCAGCCTTTAAAGGCGTCGCTATATCCGTGTTATCGGCAACGCGTTTAATAACCGATGGCTGCAAGCGATAACTAAACTCATCCTCAGAGCCATTTTCAATTACTACGTCTACGCTCTTTAATCGAGAGACGGTTTCGCGCAGTGGCCCTGCGGGCATTAGCAAACCATTACCAAATTTTCTTTCGCTATCAACAATACAACATTCTATGCTGCGTGCCATTTTGTAATGCTGCATGCCATCATCAGAAATGATCACATCAAGCTTAAAGTTTGCGTTGAGCTTTTCTATATTGTGCTGCCTATTTGGCCCCACAACTAACGGACATTGTAAACGGTTAAATAAAAGTACCGGCTCATCCCCAGCCTCTAAAGTAGTCGTATTAGCAGTCACTAATAATGGGTAATGAGCTGCTTTCCCACCATAGCCGCGACTAATTAAACCAACAGATAAACCTTGGGCGATTAAGTGATCATGCAGCCATAATACAAATGGGGTTTTACCATTACCGCCAACGCTTATATTACCAACCACAATAACCGGTGTTTTGCTGATAAACGATTTAAAAATGCCGAACTTATAGCAATATCTACGCAGCAAAGAAATACAGCCAAAAATAGCGGACAGTGGTAATAGCAATAATGTAATTAAGCTAAAAGGTTTATACCAGCTTTGCTCTATTTTACTCACCCTTGCTCACCAAACTGCATTTTGCATAACGCAGAATAAGTGCCATCGTTAGCAAGTAAATCTGTATGGGTACCACTTTCAATAACTTGACCACTGTCTATTACATAAATGCGGTCACTATTTTCAATAGTCGATAACCTATGCGCAATTACAATAGACGTTTTGTCTTTCATTAATGTATCGAGGGCATGTTGAATGAGTTTTTCTGATTCAGTATCCAGCGCCGAGGTCGCTTCATCTAAAATTAAAATTGGTGCATCTTTTAATATTGCGCGAGCAATCGCGATACGTTGACGTTGACCACCTGAAAGCATCACTCCATTCTCACCAACCATAGTGTTAAGTTGTTCCGGTAAATCTTTAACAAACTCCCACACATGAGCTTGTTTAGCCACAGCATGAAGCTCTTCCATCGATACATCGCGTTGGAGGCCATAACAAATATTATTTGCAATCGTGTCATTAAAAAGCACCACTTGCTGCGATACTAAAGCAAATTGACGACGTAAATCGGTGAGCTTATATTCATTTAAAGCAATACCATCCAGTAATATTTCACTGGGCGCTTCTAAATCATAATAGCGAGGTAATAAATTTGATATGGTGGATTTACCCGAGCCTGAGCGGCCAACAAGCGCAATGCTCTCGCCCGCTTTAATAGTCATAGACAAATTATTTAATACCGGCTCGTCTTTGGTTGGGTATTTAAAGGTGACATTTTTTACCTCAATATGACCTTTAACTTTATCAACCGATAAGGTGCCTGTGTCCTTTTCTATTTCTTCATCTAGCACTAAAAATACACTCTGCGCAGCTGAAATACCGCGTTGTAAATCGCTATTCACATTGGCAAGCTGTTTTAACGGACGTAGTAACATCATCATCGAAGAAATAAGCACTACAAAATCCCCAGAGCTAATACTGTCTATCATTGAGGGCATAGACACCACCCATAAAATAACGGCCATTGCACTGGCGGCTAAAATTTGAATGATAGAGACACTTAACGCCTTAGTCGCATCCATTTTGATACGTTGCTGGCGATTATGATTATTAATTTTAGAAAATTGATCGATTTCTTGAGTTTGACCACCAAAGCCGTGGATCACTTTGTGACCACTGAGCATTTGCTCTGAGCTGCGGGTAACTTGACCCATCGCAGACTGAATATTTTTAGATATATGACGAAAACGTTTAGATACCACCGCCACTATAATAGCCACTAATGGAATAATAACTAAAAAGATTAACGATAATTGCCAGCTGGTATAAAACATAACTGCAAGTAAAAACACCACAAAAGCGCCTTCACGAACTACAATAAGCAGTGCTTTGGTAATCGCTTGCTGTACTTGCTCTGTATCAAAGGTAATTTTTGAAATAAGGTCGCCAGTCGAGTTTTTATCATGAAACGATACTGGCAAATGTAATATATGCTCAAATAGTTCTTGGCGAAGCGCACGCACTACCTGCGAACCAACATAGCTTAAACAGTACGATGACATAAAATTAAATACGCCACGCCCGATCACCAACGCAATAACCACAAATGGCGCATAAGTAAGTACCTGACTATTACGCTCATTTAAACCTTCATCAATAAACGGCTTCATCAGTTGGATGAATAATGCATCCATACCTGAATAACCTATCATTCCAATAATTGCGACGATGGCAACCGACTTATAGGCACCAACGTAAGAAACAAGCCGTTTATAAATTTGTGTAGTACTTTGATCCATAACACTCTCTAAAACCACTGACAGCCTCTATTGTATCCTTAGCAACAGCAAAACAAAACGTCAATCTTTGATAAACCAATAACTTTCCTGCGCCCTCGCTGTAGTAAGCTCAAGGTGCTTAGCATAAAAATCAACCCTAACTTGTCCTACATCACCGGTGCTATATTGTTTGGCGTTTATTTTATTGTAACGCTCAACTACCGCTTTACTTGGAAATTGCCACTGACCTTGATAGGCACTTGAATGAATCACAATCGTTGGGTTTACTGCCTTAATAAACTCGTTACTCGAGGAGCTGTCACTGCCGTGGTGTGGGCTTATCAAAACGGTACTTTGTAAATCATCTTCCTTTATAATTAATTGCGACTCTCGCGTCTTTGATATGTCACCGGTAAGTAGCACACTATAGTTTGCAGCTGAGATTTTAACGATACAGGAATTATCATTACTATTATTAAATTCCTCTTTAGCAAAAGTTTGAATACTCAACCCATTAAAATCGAGTGTTGTTGCTATACAGTCGTTATATACACCATTTGGATGAAAATAATCAAAACTCCTTGCATAACCGGCCGCTTTAAAATGCGCAACACCTCCGGCATGATCGTTATCTTGATGACTGACAATCGCGGTACTTACCGTTAGATTATGGGCGTCAATATAGGGTAGTAATACACTAGGCACACGACTAAAGCGATTAAAGTAACTCGGGCCAAAATCATAAATAAACGCATGTTTGTCTTTTTTTATCAATACCATTAGGCCATGGCCTACATCAAATACGTTCAACTGCCAAAGACTAGATTGCGTAAAATAATAATTAGACAGTAAAGTCAAAAGCGGAATACACGCCAGTACGCGAAGCTCAATAAAATAAAGTAAAGGAACGACACTATAAAGCAGCACCACAGTGGTTATACTTACCTGACCAACATTAAGCCAACGTATGTGCTGCGGTATTGCCAGCAACATTTGATAAATATAGGTCAGTGGAAAATCATACAACACAATAAACGCATACCAGTCGGTTAATAACCCCAGCAACACACTTAAAAATAAAGCAGGCATTAATACAAAAGATAAAATGGGAATAGCGACAAGATTTAAAACTAAACCTGCTAAACTCACGCCATTAAAAAAGTATAATGACAGCGGTAATAAGCCAATAAATAATCCCAGTTGAATAATAAAAAGAGTGCGAATGTTGGCTAACAATGAATGACCTCGCAGCGGAAACTGTTTTAAAACCATAAAAATAATACATACCGCTAAAAAGGAAAAATACAGGCCAGGATTAAGCAAACTAAATGGATTAACCGCTAGAATAATAACCAACGCATATAAAATACTTCGCCATCTAAGCGCTTGCTTCGCTAAATAATAAAGCAACAAATAACAACCCAACATAATTAAGGCGCGGGTTGCCGAAATAATGAAATCACTCAAGTAAACATAAATAAAAGCGGCAACAAAGCCAGCAGCGCTATAAAAAATAGCAATATTTAATGATTGATTTAGTTCAGGCTTAATCAACTTAAGAAAACAGCGCACTGCAAAATAACAAAAGCCGAAAACCAAAGAGATATGCAATCCAGAAATAGCCAGTAAATGGCTTAACCCAAGACTTTGCATTAATTGTTTATGCTCAAAGGTCATTAACGACTTGTCTCCAGTTAAGAGCACATAATATAGCCAATTAAGTTCAGCACTACTTACGAGCTTTTTGACATAAGTCCTATAAGCCGCGATATGATTATTTTGTGGGCGGTTGTAAATCGCTAACTGCTTATTTAATACTGTGCCTTTAAACGCTATTTTTTGTGTAAAGGCATAGAGTTGACTGTCGAACACAGTAAAATTTTTAATCCCCCTAAAATTTTTTAACCTAACTTGAGCAGTAAAAGCATCACCTGGCTGAATAGGTTGTGTTGAATTAATACTTAATAAGGCATTAGGTGCTCTAAACTGACTATATTCGCTATCTTCCAAACGGGTTATTTTCACTTTTACGTATTGTGGAGGTGTTGAAGAAATAACTTCTTCGACAACAACATTGACTGAATAAGCATATTTTTCGTGCTCATTAGGTAATTCAAATGAATAAAACAAGATAAAATGTGCCGCTACACAGCAAATACCGCAAATAAAGCCTAACAATACAGTTAAAAACGGCTTAAAATACGTGCTCACAATGAGGATTAAAATTGTGATAACTGTAAATTCAAGGGTTTGGTAATAAAATACGGTAACAACAACTCCGATAACAAACCCAAGACTCATCCACACAGAAGTAAATGGTTGCTTTAAATGGCTAAAAAAACGATCCAACGGTTTTTACCCGATCCAAATAAAATTAGACATCACAAATCGCTAAGAATATTTGGCCGTCTTTTACATGATGCTAACCTTTGGCATTTAAATAGACGTTCGGCACGAGGTGCTTTTGCTGTTGGGCTTTTTTTTGCTTTCATCCCTGTTCCTTTTCAAATGGTGCTCGCGGCTGCCGCAGCGATAATTTTGAGAGTTAATTTACCCATTTCTGTTGCGCTAGTATGGATCACTAATCCACTGACTATGCCGCCAATTTTTTACGGCTCCTACCTTGTTGGTACATTAGTACTTAATCAACCAGAACAACACTTTGCGTTCGAAGCCAGTTGGGCATGGTTTATAGAAAGCTTAACGACAATTGGCCCTGCATTCTTAGTCGGTTCTTTGGTATGCGCCTCTATCGCCAGTGTTATTGGCTACTTTGGAATAGATCTAATGTGGCGCCGCTCTGTAAGGCGGGCATGGGGAATGAGAAATAATTAGCCTCTCTTCCTTTAAATGCTTACATTACTATAGACAAAAAAAACCCAACTTAACAAGTTGGGTTTTTTAGTCGTTCTGTTTAACGATTTAAGCTCATTTAAAATCTAAATACACGTCTTAAACCAACAAGTGGTAGTAATAATAAACCAAGCCAAGAAAAGCTCGCAGAACTGCGTTCGTAAAATTCAGCATCTGGGGCTTTACAATTCTCAACTTCACCATTAGGGATAGGCGAAAGTTTTACCGCAACGGCTACACTTTCATATTCAATATTACCATTTACATCGGTAACAACTCCGCCCAATGAATTTCGTTTTTCAACTGTTTTAGTCGCAACACCAAATACTTCGTTGTTTTCATTAATCGATTTAGCTTCTACCATTTTATAGCTGAAACTGGTTTCACCATCACTGTCATAACAAGGCAGCAATTTATTTAGGTTAGTGATCTTGTCATCGCCAATTTTATAAATGAAGGCTTCTGAACGGCGGGTGTTCTCAGATTCACCAATTTCACCTTCACCAACAATGTAACCTTGATTATTAATGTCATTTGCATATGAGCTTGAGCTTATAAAGTAATCTTCAGGAAACACGGTCGTGTTTGTATTTATATCATGGTAAAAAAGTTTATTTCTTAGCGTGCCTTCTATTCGCTTGGTCGCATAACCTACAACAATATCGTTATCGTTGATAGCAAATGCTTTACCACTTTGCCAGTCATCTCTTTGTTCAATAAAATCAACCACTTCACCATCTTTAAAGTAAACTGGCATCGTTAAAATTGTGGAATCTCTATCAAAGTAACGGGTATTAGAAAAACCGGCCGCAACGCCATTTTTATTAACCGCTAATGCATTACTAATAAATGGGTTACTGTCTTCATCTTCTTTTGGTGTCAGCGCTAAACCTAACAATTCTGTTGAGGTTACATTATAGGCACTATCTAGTGTCCACTTAACCGCTGTTTTATTAAATAAACCACGTGTGTTACGACTATTAATTGATTCAATACACGTCATTACAGGTTCATCAAGACCATCACAATTATCAGCAATTAAGGTTTGTCTCTCTGTAGGGATACTCACTGATACATTACCAACAACAACGTAACCCGTGTCAGTGGCAACAATATCAGACGCTTTACTCGTCCCACCATGTTCAGTAAATTCTGGAACAAGCGGCACTTCTACACCGCCTTCAGAAATTAAAATACCACGTTCTATAAACTCTCGGGTAAACCAAGTTTCTTCTTCAGTTTCACCATCTGGTGTAAAAGTGATTTTATCAAACGGTGCACTGCCCCAACCTACGGTCGTACCGTCCTGTGCAACAGCATTATAAAAATTGCTGGTCGATCGCGTTAACCCATCATAATCAACCGAAGCCACATCAAACAAAGATTGCTCTGTAATTACACCACTGTTGTAATTTGTAGCAACAATTGAGCTAATTTTTTGATATTCAAAGTTAGCAGATAAGTTTGACAAAAAACGAACCATAAAAGTATGCGCATCAGCATTGGTATAAATAGCGTCGTTGTTTTCGATGTCATCAAGTGTAAACGTAATTTCTTTGTCACTTAGTTCAAATGAATTTACTTCATTAGTATAAGCGTTCTTAATTAAACTATCGGTAAAATCAATATAACTAATATCAATTGGGATATTGTATAAGCCATTAGCAAGCCCAATGACATGTCCGTTTTCACTCACATCGGTAACATAAGTATGTTTTGCGTTTTCAAAGTTACCTAACTCCGTTAACGCATAGGTAGCACTTAATGCCGATGTACTCAGTGTTGCTAAAACACTGGCCGCGAGTAATTTATATTTCATTTTATTCCTTACTACTGATTCTTTAATTCTTCAAGTTCTTCCCAGCGCTCAAAAGCGGCTTCAAGGTCAGACTCGAGTTGGGCTAAATGGTTCAATTCCTTAGCTGTTACATCACTGTCTTGCTTGAAAAAGTCTTCGTGACTTACTCGTTCTTGTTGTTTTTCAAGCTCAGCTTCAAGTTGTTCCATTTTATTAGGTAGTTGCTCTAGTTCAAGTTTTAATTTGTAAGAGAGTTTATTTGCTTTGTTATTACTTTTAACGGGTGCCGGCTCTGATTTTTCAACCTTTTTAACTGGCTGTTGTTGCTGCTGCTTTTGCTGCTCTGCTAAATAGTTGGTATAGGCTTCATAATCGCTGTAACCGCCAACGATATCTGTTACCTTACCATTACCTTCAAAGGCCCATACACTCGAACACGTATTATCAATAAACTCACGGTCATGGCTAACTATCAGCACAGTACCTTGGTATTGATTGATGATATCTTCTAGTAACTCTAACGTTTCTATGTCTAAGTCGTTGGTAGGCTCATCAAGCACTAATATATTTGAAGGTTTCAAAAATAGTTTGGCTAATAACAACCTGTTTTTTTCACCACCTGAAAGTGCTTTTACGGGGGTGCGAGCGCGTGCTGGCGGGAATAAAAAGTCTTGTAAATAGCCTAACACATGACGTGAGCGCCCGCCCATCATGACCTCTTGCTTACCCTCAGCTACGTTATCTTGAACGGTCGCTTCTTCATCAAGCTTTTCACGGTACTGATCAAAATAAGCAAACTCTAAATTAACACCTTGCTTTATTTCGCCACTGTCTGCTTTTAAATCACCAAATAGAAGCTTTAATAGTGTTGTTTTACCAATGCCATTGGGGCCGACTAATCCAATACGATCACCACGCATAACCAAAGTAGAAAAGTCATCAGCAATGATTTTATCTTTAAATGCATGGTTTAAGTGTTTCGCTTCAAACACTAATTTACCTGAACGATCAGCCGTTTCAATATTGAAATCGGTTTTGCCTACTTGATCAACACGCTTTTTACGCTCATTACGTAATTGTTTAAGCTCACGAACTCGCCCTTCGTTACGCGTACGACGCGCTTTAACACCTTGGCGGATCCACGCTTCTTCTTCTGCTAAACGCTTATCGAACAATGCATTTTGCGTTTCTTCCACTTTTAAATCATGCGCTTTTTGTTCTAAGTAAGTGGCATAATCACCTGGATAAGAAATTAGTTTACCGCGATCTAAATCTAAAATACGTGTTGCAACGGCGCGAATAAAAGCACGGTCATGCGATATAAATACAATCCCGCCTTTAAACTCTTTTAAAAATTGCTCTAACCACATTACACTTGTCATATCTAAGTGGTTGGTAGGCTCATCGAGTAATAATAAATCAGGCTCGCTCACTAGCGCACGCGCAAGTGCAACTTTACGTAACCAACCACCAGAAAGTGATTCTAGTTTTGCATCGGGGGTTAATTCTAGTTGGGTTAAAACCAGTTGAATACGGCTATCAAAACGCCAGCCATCAGCTGCTTCTAACTTATTTGATAAGCGCTCTAATTTATTGAGTAACTGATCAGTACAATCTGTTTGCAATTGTGTACTTACATGATGAAAATCAATCAGTAAGTTAGCAATTTCAGGCATACCTTGGGCAACATAATCAAATACAGTACCGCTTGCCCCTTTAGGCGGATCTTGTTCTAAACGCGATATTTTTAAACTACCGACTTGGTTTATTTCGCCGTCATCGAGTATTACTTGGCCATCTAATACTTTTAGAAGCGTTGATTTACCCGCACCGTTACGCCCTACAATACATACTCGTTCACCGCTTTCTATAACCGCATCGGCATTATCTAATAATGGGTGCGTACCGTAGGCTAATTGTGCTTTTGAAATTCTAATTAAATCCATAATTAATCTTTACTCTTATTCTGCTTGCGCTAAAAACTGCTGCGCCTGAGGTGCAGTAAACGGCCAAAACAATTGCTGGCCTTGTTGATTTTTTAAAACCGGAATACTGATTTGATACTCTAAAATTAATGCGTCATCGCTCATAATATCAATAAGTTGTAATTCATCAGCTGATGAAAGTAACGGTTTTAACAGTTGCTCTGCTTGCTCACACAAGTGGCAACCATCTGTGTGATATAAAACCCAATTAGCCATGTTTAATTAACCAGCTATTATGAATTTTTTTATTACGTTTAAAATCGGGAGATAAGGTTTTTTCTGAAATATTTTCCGCTTTTAAGCCTAAGCCCATTAACCCTACTTCGTCCATCACAAAGCCGCGTTTATTGTTAGAAAATATAAGCGTACCCGATGGGCTCAATATTTTTTTAACCCAAGTTAACAGCTTAATGTGATCATTTTGTACATCAAACGCATCTTTCATTCGCTTAGAGTTAGAAAATGTTGGAGGGTCTAAAAAGATCAAGTCGTATTGGCCTTGTGCATGCTCTAACCATTTTAAGCAGTCTGCTTGCTCAAACCGATAACGCGTATTGCTAATATCGTTAAGCGCAAAGTTATCTTGCCCCCATTTTAGGTAGGTTTTAGATAAATCAACGGTAGTAATTGCTTTTGCACCGCCTAATGCAGCATGAACCGACGCTGTTCCCGTGTAGGCAAACAGATTTAAAAAGCGCTTATCTTTTGCATTTTCTTGAATGTAACGACGTGCAAGACGGTGATCTAAAAATAGTCCGGTGTCTAAGTAATCAAATAAGTTAACTTTAAACTTAGCACCAAACTCCTCTACCACCATGGTTCTGTTTTGCTTAGCCATGGGGGTATATTGTTCTTCACCTTTTTGCTTTTTACGTACTTTTACCGCAATGTTTTCAGGTGCAATATCAAGTTGTTGCGCTGTTAAGCTAATAACATCTTGCAAGCGTTTTTCTGAGGTTTTTTCATCAATTTCTTTTGGTGCTGCGTATTCAAAAATAACCGCTGAATCACCATAAATATCAACCGCAACGTTATATTCAGGAATATCCGCATCATACACGCGATAGGCATGTACTTGATTTTGCTTAAGCCAATTTTTTAAGCCTTGCTTATTCTTTTTCAAGCGATTAGCAAAGGCCATTGAGCCTTCAAAGTTTAAAGCCGGTTTGTCATCCGTGGTAAGACTCACTTGCTTGTCATCAAGTTGATACAAGTTTAATTCAACATCAAGTGGGCCATTTTTAAATTTATAACGTTTTTGCTTCACCAATTTAAGCAGTTTAAACAGGCTTTCATCCATGCCTAATAAAGCTAGTTTCCAGTGGTTGAAGTGTTTTTTAAAGCCAACACCTAAACTGCGGTGTAAGTTAACCAGCTCAGCCATAGAGCCAATTCGCTCACCATAAGGTAAGTTAGAAATAACAACACCCGGCAATTTAGCAACCGCAGTCAATTTAGTTGCATCGCTTTGTTTAAACTTAATTACCGTATCAAGTTCTGCGCGCTGCGCATTGGCAATGGCTTTATCAAGGACATTTGCGTCGTAATCATGGCCAATTAACCACAATTTAGGATCGGTAATATTTGCTAAAAGCTGCTCTTTAAGTTCTTTAAACTTTGCCACTCTAAAGCTAGGTAAACGTTCAAACGCAAAGCCTTCACGAAATAGACCTGGCGCTTCATTACGCGCCATTCCAGCGGCTTCAATTAAAATAGTACCAGCACCACAACAGGGATCAAATAAAGGCTGATTAACATTTTCAAGCCAGCCACTGCGCTTAATAATCGCTGCAGCTAAATGTTCTTTAATTGGTGCTTTACCTTGACCTTGACGGTAACCACGCTCTGATAAACGCGGGCCAGAGTAATCAATATAAAGTGAAACACCATGGCGATTTAAACGTGCAACCACTCGTACATTGGCATCTTGCTTATCAACATTTGGGCGCTGTTCATACAGATCATTAAAATAATCAACAATCGCATCTTTAATCACTAAGCCTGAAAACTGTGTATTTTTAAGCGAGTCATTGGTGCCATTAAAGTCAACAGCAAAGGTTTGCGTAGGGCCAAACCACTCTTGCCAAGGTTGCAAGCGTGCAAATTTATACAAGCTGTCTTTGTCATTTACGCCTTCTTTTTCTTCAATAAGCATAAGTACACGCGTAGCAAAGCGTGTTGATAAACACACCTTTTGCGCTAGCAATGAGTCAGCCTCAAAGCGAACAGAACCCACAGTTTGTTTTGACACCGTAGCGCCAAGCTCTGTAAGTTCATCAACCAATAAATTTTCGATTCCGATAGAAGTAAGTGCGATAAATTGCAAAGTAAAAACCCTTAATAGCTAATTGCGCGGGATTATAACATAGGTTTGCGTACAAATACGCCATAAACACGGTGGGAAAACTAAATTAGATTAAGCGGTTTGACTATCGTACTGTGAGATAATAAGCGGGTGAACACGGTTGTTTAATACGCGGATCACTTCAAACTGTGAGAGTGATAAATTATCGTCAAGCGCAAAGGTTTCGCTTAAATTAATACACACAGAAGCATCAGGGCAATGCTCCACAATTAAAAACTCGCCAGTTTGAGATTCAGAGCTCAAGTTGATAACGGCTTCAGTACTAGGTGTTGTACCCGTGTAGGGTTTAAAAAACCAACTTTTAGCTAAAACGGGCTTTAATTGAAACTTAACCGCGGTGGCATTGAGCGCTATTTGACATAATTGCGCAGGATTCCATAAGTTAAACTGCTCGAGGTAATAATATACCTGCTCATAAAAAGCGGCGTCTTCTAAACTAAAGTAAGGGTTTTTAAAGGTGCAATCCGTTAATTGCCTTAGTTTATAAGGTGTACATAGTTGCATATCGTCATTTAAATCAAGCAATAAGCGGTTTTTTTTAGCACACGCTATCCACTGCCATTGCTTTGACGCTTGTAACATTTTCTCCTCCCTACTTAGTACTTAAAAAATAAGACAATAAGCTTAGAGTATAGCTGCTTTTGACCATTTTTAAAACGTCTTTTTAGAACATTTATCGAACGATCAAAAGCTTACATAACTGATCCTTATAAGTCGTTAATGATCGACTTGACCAATTGTGGTCCTTTATAAATAAATCCAGTGTAAACTTGAATCAAATCAGCCCCTGCGTTCATCTTCTCTTTAGCCGATTGAACGTCATCAATACCGCCTACACCAATGATAGGTAATTGATTATTAGTTAAACGTTTTAGTTCAGAAACAATATGAGTTGAACGCTCTCTTACCGGAGCACCCGATAACCCCCCTGCTTCATCAGCATACTGCTGACCTTGCACTAGGCTACGCTCAAGGGTGGTATTTGTGGCAATCACACCATCAATTTTATTCGTTAATAATGATTCGCTCACTTGTTCAATTTGAATAGGATCTAAGTCTGGCGCAATTTTAACCAGCATAGGTACATTTTTATTATGCTTGGCAATTAAATCTAACTGTTCATTTTTTAAACTTTGCAATAGGTCATCTAATGCTGCGCCATATTGTAAGTCACGCAATCCTGGTGTGTTAGGTGATGAAATATTGACGGTTATGTAAGATGCATACTCAAACACTTTTCGCATACAGTGAATGTAATCATCTTTGCCTTGTTCATTCGGCGTATCTTTATTTTTACCAATATTAATACCTAAAATGCCATCATACTTTGCTGCTTTTACGTTATTTACTAGATTATCAACGCCTTTATTATTAAAGCCCATGCGATTAATAATTGCATTCGACTGTGGCAATCTAAACATACGAGGCTTATCGTTACCTGCTTGTGGACGCGGTGTTACTGTGCCTACTTCGACAAAACCAAACCCCATTTGGGCGAATGCATCAATACACTCGGCATTTTTATCAAGACCAGCGGCAAGCCCTACGGGATTTTTAAATTCGAGGCCTAAAAAGTTCACAGGCTTATTTGCCACGCTTTGTGACCACGCGGCACTTAACGGTGTATTAGCAAAGCGACGTAAGTTATTAAGAGCAAAATCATGGGCCCACTCCGCATCACGGGTAAACATAAAACGGCGAGCTAAATCGTAAAACATGAATATAATCCTCTTAAAGTTGTAGACAAAAAAATACCTCAGACAAGGCTGAGGTATTATATAACAAAAAACTGTTTAACGATTAATTTTAATCAGTTGCAGTTTATTACTTTGCAGAGGTATCACAGTTGTGGCCTAGTAACATAAGCTCTCTAAGTGCAACTGAGAATTTTGCAAAGTCATGACTTTGCGATGTTTTAAATTCAGTTAGCATTTGTTTCCAGCGCTGTAATAACAGATCTTGGCTATCCATCCACTGTTCAATTTGGCCATCAACATCACTACTATCACCTTCAAAGCTGTTTAACACTACTTCAGATAATGTACGTTGTTGCCAATCTAACTCTTCACGATATGAAGCACGCGCAAGTGCTTGCCAATGGTTTGAAACAGGTTGATTAGTAATTTGGTCTAAGAACCAATGTAGCCCCATTTGCGCACCAAGTTTGAAGTAAGTGTGCGATACCATATCGATTTTACGATTAGAGTTTTGCGCAATTTGTGTCAAGTCCATTACAGAGAACAAGCTTGATAACGATACAATACGCTGAGCAATCTCAACCGGAACACCGCTTTGCGTTAGCTCTTCACGTGCACTTTCTATACGATCGCTTTCTGTTTTCACGATGTATTTAGTTAAGTTTTCACTTAAATCGGCAAACGTTGGTGCAAATGCTTCAATTGATTGCTCAATGGTTTGTGCTTTCGTACGATGACGTAAGAACCAACGAGTTGCACGACGAACAGTACGACGTAACTGGTACAACATTTCTGTTTGTACGTTAGACGGTATCTTGTTATCTAAATCACTAATCGATAACCAAGTGTCACGCATTTGGAATATTTCACTTGCGATTGAATAACATAATGCAATCTCAGCTTCGTTTGCACCTGTTTCTTCATTCATACGCACCATAAAGTTTAAGCCCATATCGTTAACAATATTATTTGCTAACTTAGTGGCAATGATCTCTTTGCGTAGTGGGTGATTATTCATAGCATCGTTAAACTTCTCACGTAATGGACGTGGGAATGATTTAACCAATAACTTACGATAGTAAGGGTTTTCGGTAATTTCGTCGGTTACTAATGACTCTTTAAGAACCATTTTCGCATAAGAGACCAACACTGAAAGCTCAGGACGTGTTAAATCTCTGCCTGCGGCAGCACGCTCTGCTAACTCCTCATCCGTCGGAATAAACTCAATCGTACGGTCTAACTTGCCCTCTTTTTCAAGCGCATGAATAAAACGAATTTTTTCTTTAAGCGTTGAGGTTCCTTTCGATTGGGTAATCGATAAAGTGTGTGTTTGACGATAACAGTCTTTAAGCACTAATTCAGATACTTCGTCGGTCATTGAGTAAAGTAACTCATCACGTTGCTTACGTGTTAAATCACCTTCGGCAACTAAACCATTAAGTAAGATTTTAATGTTTACTTCGTTATCTGAACACGCAACACCGCCTACGTTATCGATAAAGTCAGTATTAACACGGCCACCTTTAGCTGCAAATTCAATACGACCTAACTGGGTTGCCCCTAAGTTACCGCCTTCGCCAAAGACTTTAGCGCCAAGGTCTTTACCATTAATGCGCAGTGCATCGTTTGCACGGTCCCCTACATCCGCATCTGTTTCTTTTGAGTGCTTAATGTATGTACCAATACCGCCATTCCACAATAAATCAAACTCCATCATAAGTGAGGCTTTGATCAATTCATTAGGCGTCATGCTGGCTTTTTTAGTGCCCAACATTTTTTTCATTTCTGGGCTTAGCGTAATCGACTTGGCTGCACGAGAGAACACACCACCGCCGCTTGAAATTAACTCTTTGTTGTAATCTTCCCATGATGAACGTGGCAAATTAAATAAACGCTCGCGCTCTGGGTAAGAAGCAGCTGCATCGGGGTTTGGATCCACAAAAATATGTAAGTGGTTAAACGCCACTTGCAAACGAATGTGCTTTGATAACAACATACCATTACCAAATACATCACCGGCCATGTCACCAATGGCAACGGCAGTAAAGTCTGTGGTTTGACAGTTAATATCCATTTCACGGAAATGACGCTTAACAGACTCCCATGCACCACGCGCAGTAATACCCATTTTCTTATGGTCGTAACCTACTGAACCACCTGATGCAAACGCATCACCTAGCCAGAAGTTATATTCGATTGCGATACCGTTCGCAATATCAGAGAAAGTCGCAGTTCCTTTGTCCGCTGCAACCACTAAGTATGCATCGTCTTCATCATGACGAGTAACATCAACAGCAGGTACAACTTCGCCGCGCTCAATATTATCTGTGATATCTAATAAGCCACGAATGAAGATTTTATAACATTCTTGGCCTTCTTTGATAAACGCTTCGCGCTCACTAGGCAGTTGTTTACATACAAAGCCACCTTTTGAACCAACCGGTACAATTACGGTGTTTTTAACCTGCTGCGCTTTTACCAAGCCCAAAACTTCAGTACGGAAGTCTTCACGACGGTCTGACCAACGTAGGCCACCACGCGCAACTTTACCAAAGCGTAAATGCACACCTTCAACACGCGGCGAGTAAACGAAAATCTCAAACGCAGGAACAGGCAGTGGTACTTCTGGAATTAAACTTGGTTGAATTTTAAGTGAAATATATGACTTAAACTTACCTTCACCATCTTTTTGGAAGTAGTTTGTACGCAGCGTTGCAACAATCATATCAACGTATAAACGGATAATACGGTCATCATCAAGATTCGCTACGTTTTCTAACTCTGCATAAATTTCTAAGCCTAGTTTTTCAAGTGTTTTAGCACTTGCAGGACTTTTAACTGAGAATTTTTTAGCAAATAAATTAACGATTTTAGCCGCGATGTGTGGGTAATTAGCAAAGGTACTTTCGATGTACGTTTGCGAGAAAGTTACCCCAATTTGGCGCATGTATTTAGCGTACGCACGTAAAATTGATGCTTCGCGACCGGTTAACCCACCCATTAACACTAAACGGTTAAAACCATCGTTTTCTAAACGATTTGCCCACACACTGGTTAGTGCGGCACGAAAACGTGCGGAAATTTTATCAAAATCGGCCATCCCTTTGCTATCAATCAGCATTGAGAAGTCCATGATCCAATTAATGCCACCATCACTGGTTTTAACTGAGTAAGGTGTTTCACCTACAACACGTAAACCAAAGTTTTCCAGCATTGGCATCACATCTGATAAGTGAATTGGCTCATCTTTGTGGAATAAGCTTAAACGAACAATATTGCTGCTCGCCTCTTCTTGTGGACGATAAAACAACATCTCAAGTTTGTTGTCATCGTTTAGCATTTCTAGCTTTTCAATATCAACAACAGCGGCACTTGGAAGTACTTCTTCTTTGTATGAACGTGCAAAAGCGTTGCAGTATTTACGGTTTAATTCGTTACCACGTGCTTCACCAGCAGATTCTAGTAAGGCTGATTGGAGTTTATCTTCCCAGGTACGAGCGGCTTCAATTAGATTATTTTCTATGTCTTTCACGTTATATTCAATATTGTTATCGGTCACACGAACGGTGTAATGAGTACGCGCCAGTGTTGACTCTGAGAAATAGGTAGTAAATTCGACTTTAACGTCAGAATTAAATGCATTCGCTAAAATAGCCTGCGTTTCGCGGCGCAGCGCCGTGTTATAACGTTCACGTGGTACATACACCATACAAGATAGGAAGCGACCGTATGCATCTTTGCGAACAAATAAACGACACATATCGCGTTCTTGAATTTGTAACACGCCCATAGCAACTTCAAGTAGCTCATGTTCGCGAGCTTGCACTAATTCGTCACGTGGGTAGGTTTCTAAGATGTTTAATACCGCTTTGTATGCATGTGTACCCTTAGCAAAATCACACATATCCATAATGCGATTAATCTTGCTTTTAAGAACCGGGACATCAGCAGCGCTGTTGTTATAAAAGTTAGATGAGAATAAACCTATAAAACGGTCTTCACCAATTACATTACCTTTGTCATCAAAACGCTTAACACCCACATAATCAATATAGGCTGGGCGATGAACTCGAGATAATGAATTGGTTTTCGTTAAAATTAATAAGTTGCTACTACGTGCTTCTTGACGAGCCACTTCAGGTAACTCAGAAAGCAAACGTGTATGCTCAGCATCTGAGTTTTTCATTAACCCTAAGCTGGTATCCATTTTACCTTTTAATTGATAATCACCTTGGACTGGCGAAAGCTCATATTGGCGGTAACCCATTAATGTAAAGTTGTCTTTTACTAGCCAATCTAAGAACTCAACGGTTTCATTTATTTCGTTATCATTTTTATCTTTGTGGCTTTTAGGTAAGCTTTTGCTAACTGCGATTAGTTTTTCGCGAATAGGCTGCCAATCTTCAACCGCAACCGATACATCAACGAGTACAGATTCAAGTTCTTTTTTGAAAGACTCAATAACAGTTGCATCTGTTTGACGGTCAATTTCTATAAAGAATACAGTTTTTGTTGATGTTGATTCTTGCTCTGCTTTTAAGCTTGATAACCCAGATATTTTTTCGTTTTTATCACGTTGAATTTTCAGTGGACTATGAAGAAGTAAGTGAGAGGCGATGTTTTCTCGTGTCATGGCCATACGTACAGAGTCAACTAAAAACGGCATGTCTTTAGCAATGATCTCTACAATGGTATGTGATGACTGCCAGCCATCTTTTGCCACTTCAGGGTTGAAAACGCGAATAACTGCGTCATCTGATGTATTTTTTTCTAGCGAATTCCAAAGGCTAAGTGCAGCACCATATAAGTCACTGTCGTTGCGATTTGCCAAATCCTCTTTAGACATATTGCTGTACAAGGCTTTGGCGAATTTCTCAACGAGTAACACATTATCAGCGCGAACTTTTTTCTGGATAAGCTTACAGACGTTATCTAAAATAACCGAGGCTTGGCCTTCATTTCGTGTCATTGTATGTTCCTTAATCTATCACTGCTAGTTTAGCAGAGTATTTGTACAGCCATTTATTAGCGTGGAGTCAGTTAAATTCTAACCCTTTTAAAACTAATAAACAGCCTTTTCGATGAAAACATTTTAAGCATTTCAGCTATTTGGTCATCTATTCACAAAATATAGATATAAATGGCCATTACTGGCCATTTTGGAGCAAATTTATTCACCTTATTTTTTCTGGTCAGTCCAGAGCAAGCTGCCAATTGCAGGTAGAAGTAACACTGCGCCCAACATATTTACTAAAAACATGAAGGTAAGCAGAATTCCCATATCAACTTGGAACTTCAAATCAGAAAAAATCCACGTACTTACACCAATCGCTAATGTAATACCGGTAAATAACACCGCACTACCACGTTCAACTAATGCATTACGATAAGCAATACTCAATGGTACGTTTTGTTTTAACTGCCCCATCATCGATGACAAAATATAAATACCGTAATCAACACCAATACCTACACCCAGAGCAATCACTGGTAACGTTGAAACAGTCAGACCAATCTCAAGCTGTACCATCAGTGCTTGTGCAAGGGTTGATACTATGTACAAGGGTAATACCACCGCAATTGTTGCTTTTACACTCTTAAAACTAAGTAAGCATAAAATAATAACCGCACCGTAAACATACAACATCATAGGTATTTGCGCTGCTGAAACAGACTCATTCGTTGCAGCCATCACACCTACAGGGCCTGATGCCAATTTAAAGGCCAGTTTATCTGTGCCCTCTTCATCGGCAAATTGTTTTACTTTTGCAATCACGTTATCAATTGTTTGTGCTTTGTGATCGTCTAAAAATATAATCACCGGCATTACCGAACAATCACCGTTTAATAACCCTGTGCTTGTTTCCACACGTGACGTTGATTGCACTAAGCTGGCAGAATTGCGCGGCAAACTTTGCCACTTTAAATTGCCCTCGTTGTAACCGGCATTGACTGATTGTGCCACTGAACTTAAGCTCACTGCTGACTGCACGCCCGCTAAGTTTTCAACTTTATATTGAAAACGCGATATACGTTCCATTACATCGTGCTCTGTACAGGCCGCAGGGTATGCTTCCACAATCACTTTTAAAATATCAGACGAAATGGTGTATTTGTCCGATATTAAAAAGGTATCTTGGTTGTAACGTGCATCTTGGTGCAACGATGGCGCACCTGCGTGTAAATCACCGATTCGCATTTTATCCGCTTGCCAATAGCCCAGTGCAAATAAAACCAGAGTGAAACCAATAATGATTTTTGCTGTTTTTGGGTCAGTTGCTTTAACTAATAAATCGCGCATTGCATCGAGTATATTCGGTTTGTTGGCATCACCCGATTGAATATGGATGCTGTTTTCAAAACGCATATACGATGCCCATACAGGCAATAAAATAAGATTAGTAAATATAATAACAGCTACCCCTAAACTTGCTGTAATAGCCAGTTCACGAATGATGCCGATATCTATAGTTAAAAGTGTTAAAAAGCCAACCGTATCTGATAACAACGCAATCCCACCTGGCACCAGCAAAGCTCTAAAGCTAGATTGACAACACACGGCGGTCGTTTTGCCCTCAGTGACTTTTTTACCAATGGCGTTGATCATCTGCACACCGTGGCTTACACCAATTGCAAAAACTAAAAAAGGAACTAAAATTGACATAGGATCAAGGCCAAAGCCTAAACTAGACAATAAGCCTAACTGCCAAATAACGGCAATAATAGAACACACAATCGGTAAGATAGTAAGTTTCAAGCTGCCACAAAATAGCCATACCATGACGAATGTAAACGCAATTGCAATGGCAAAAAATAAAACAACCCCTTTTGCGCCTTCAGCGATATCGCCAGCCATTTTTGCAAAACCGATAATATGAATACTGATATTATCAGTACTTAAAGGTTCACGAATCTCGGTTTCTAATTTTTTTGCAAACGCAAGGGTGTCTAATTTTTCTTGTGTTTGCGGATCAGTCTCTAACAGTTGGGCGGTGACCATGGCACACGAATAATCGCTTGCTATCATACGACCCACTACTTTTGCCTTTTCAATATTTTCTTTTACAACGCCTAACCCTTGCTTGTCTGCTTTAAAGTTAGCTGGAATGATAGGGCCACCGGCAAAACCGTCTTCAACGACTTCAACAAAACGGGCACTGGGTGAAAAGATAGAATTTACTAAAGGACGATTTACCCCAGGAATAAAATAAAGCTGATCGTGCACTGCTTTTAATTGGGTAAAAAATTCAGGATTGAAAATATCACCACTGTCATCACATACTGAAATTAAAATACTATTAGCGCCACCAAACTGTTTCTCATGTTTAGTGTATACCTTCATGTATTCATGATTGAGCGGGATATTTTTATTAAATGACGCATCAAGTTGAATCTGTGTTGCTTTAAAAACCAATAAACAGGTGATCAACACAAAACTTATGAGCACCACTAAGCGGTGTCTAAAAATCGCTTTTTCTAAGAAATCTAAAATTGCTTGCATTAAGGGGTCAACTCCTTCACTTTAATGCCATTTTCTGTCGCCAGAATAAGTCTATCTTTAACAATTACACCATCAAGTATTGCCTTACCATCGGCCAATTGCTCGTATGACAGCTCATCATCTTTTAGATGAAAAATAACACCGCTATTAGCCAGTAATAGCCATTGTTTATTGTTGTAGTTGATAATGCTATTAATAGTGGCGNGGCGGTTTTGTCATTTTCTAAATGCTGCCATTGTCCACTGTCGGTTTTATTTACGAAAATATTACCGCGTAGCCCTGCGACGATTTGTTGCGATGAATCAAAAGCAAAACCAAAAAACGAGCCAGGGTAAATTTCATCTAAACGTTGCCAAGTTTGGCCATCGTCATCACTTTTTGCCATTAAGCCCATCTCTCCCACTAGCATTAAACCCGAACTAGTCGGTTCAATGCGATTAAAGTGAGGTAATATAGACGAGGTTTCTATTTCGTAACCCTCAGGATCGGTTTGTTTTAAATCGTTTAAGTACGCTCTATCTTCACTAAATAACAGTGAATCTAAAAAGCGTTTTTGCCAATGTTCGCCGCCATCACTGGTTTGATAAAACATACCGTAGGCGCCCACGGCATAACCATGTAAATCGTCTTTAAAATAAATATCTAAACAGGGTTTATCAAGTGAGAGCTTTGCTTGTTGTAACTGCCAGTTCTCACCACCGTCGGTGGTATTTATAATTGTGGCGTCATGTCCACATGCCCAGCCATTAGAATCATTAGTAAATTCAACCGCTGTTAGTAATACTTGTGTAGGCACTGATTGTGCTTGTTGCCAATTGTTACCATCAACACTTTTAATGACCGTACCGTGCTTACCCACAGCAATGAGCCCTGCTGAGGTTTGTGTGATATCGGTAAGGAGTGTTTTATCTGCATTAATCGCGCTAATCGCACTTAAAGGTGCGTCTTGTGCAAAACTCGCACCGCTTAGAATCAGGCTGGCATAGACCAAATACTTCATAAATTAAATTCGCCTTGAACTGAGGATTTGTTTGTCTGTTATAAAGAGGAAAACCTGTGCGTTAATAGACAAACGCGATGTGAAAGAAAAAAGCACCTAGGAAACTAGGTGCCTGCTTTTATACTATCTGCCAGCGCGACGTAAAGCGCTCGATGTGAACTCATTATCATTAAATGACTGAGAAAAATCATACATCTTTTCTTGGTTATCTAAACCAATGGCTAAGTAGCGACGTGAGTTAAGGTCGTGGTAAACCTCAAGCGTACTCCACTGAGTCGGTACTTCGTAGTAGTTAAGGCCATAAGCCATTGCTACACGATACAGTTGGTCGCGATTATCGTATATATCGGTAACATGTACTTGCCAGCTGTCTTCATCAATGTAGAACACACGTTTTTTATAAATATGGCGCGTGTCATCTTTTAAGTTCGCTTCAACAACCCACACACGGTGTTTTTCATAACGTGTATGCTCTGGGTTGATGTGGCCCGGCTTTAAAATATCATCATAGGTTAGCTTATCACTGTGAAGCTTGTAGCTATTGTATGGGATGTAAAGCTCTTGCTTGCCTTTTAGCGTCCAGTTATAACGATTTGGTGAGCCGTTAAACATGTCAAAATCATCGGTAGTACGTAAGCTATCTGCTGCTGTACCCGGAGCATCATACGCTACATTAGGTGCACGACGAACACGACGCTGACCTGAATTATACGTCCACGCTTGACGCGGCGTTAAAATTTGATCCATGGTTTCATGCACTAACAATGCCGTACCTGCCAAACGTGCTGGCTCTGTCACTTGCTGTTTAAACTTAAACAAAATATTAGAGTCTTGTAGTTCAGCCGGCGTTGCACTTGGATCAGAATATTTAACTAATAGTTGCTCATCAAAGCCAACATAGTTGTACGACCCCGATGCCGTTGGCGCTGCTTGACCACCAAAGCGCTCAATTGATTGACCACGATAGCGAAGTAAATGGTTCCAAATTGCTTCTAAACCTGTTTTAGGAATTGGAAATGGAATACCAATTGCTGTGTTCTTAATCCCGTTACCGCCTTCAACTAATTCAGCTGTAGTAGCAAATTTCTTTGTCGCATCGTATACAAACTGTGGGTATGACGCTGAACGACGTGTTTTGTAAATAGGCATTTTAAACGTATCTGGGTACGCTTCAAATAATGCTATTTGCCCTGGGCTTAAATTTTCTTTGTACTTATCAATATTGCTTTTATCTATAGTAAACAATACTTCATCAGTTGCGTAAGGGTCTAAGTGGTGCATACCTGGCTCATAACCTGCTGGTGCAGCAGTAATACCACCGTTCCACGCTGGGATTGAACCATCTGCATTAGCTGCTTTTTCTGCCCCAATTGGGCTTAGGTCTTTACCTAGACGCGCAGCTTCTTCTGGACTAATTTTAGCCAGTGCTGTGTGACTTGCAAACAAACTACAAAACGCTGTAGCAATGAGGGTAGGTTTTTTAATCATAATAATGTTACCCCTAGATAGAATATTTTAAGTTAAAAGAAACGTAATCTCGGTCAGAGAAAGTGTTGGTGTCGCCACCACCCCAAAATGAGTTGTAACTTACATCTAAAGACCATGCATTTTGGTAATTAAAGCTCATAGTAGCACCTAGTGACTTACGATCTTCAATGAATAAGAACATTGGATCAGGCGTATTACCATTAACATCATGCGAGAACACAAAACGAGGTGAAAAGTTAATACCATTGTAAATATTAAAGTAATCACCTTTGGCAATTAAGCGATAACCCCAAGACGACGCCGTAGCAAACGATTTTTGCTCAGGACCATTTGATAAAGCCATATGCAATGCAGAATAGTCTGAACTACCTGGGCCTTGCATAATACCGCTTCGACCAGTACCAGACACATTCAACCGCATTTCATCGTATTCAGGCATATTGTTGATGCGAACACCACCAATTTCACCGACAACTGCCCAGCTATCAGCACCTAATGAAGGGCCGAATAAATGCGTTGCCGTAAACTGTAGCTGTGAAGTATTACGTTCAATGTAACCTTTAGCCAGCTCGCCTGGACCTACAACACTTGCAGCATCACCTTTACTCATTTGCGAAATACCCGCAAATTCAGTGCGTAAATCGGCAATCGCTAATTGCTCAGGCATAGCTGCATAAAGTAATTCTACGTCATCGATTTGTAATGGTTCGTCTTCACGAAAAGTAAACTCACCAGCAAACGCTGTTTCACCAAGTGAAGTGTTAAAGCTTAAACCGTAAAGTTTAATATCTTCAGGGTATTCGTTTGTCGCTTTAGCAAATGCTTTTAAATCAGATACGTTATCAGAGGTAATTTCTGTGGTGGCAATCATCGCTAAATCTTGTTGTATTGATGCTTGCGTGAAATTAGATACGCGACCTGAAATAAGTGGACGACGGCTATGGTAATTTACATGGTAAAGTGCCACTTCTGTATCGTTCCACTCGGGTAAGAACATGCCTAAGCGTAAACCATATTGGCCGCCATCATCTGGCTCTGTTTTGCCATCGTAGCCTTTGCCTTTTAGCGCGACCTTGGTCGGGTACGCTAAGTACATATTGGCCAATAGCTCTTGGCCAGCTGAGCTTGATGGGTCAATACCTTGGCTCGCAGCCACTTGGCCATAAGTTGCCATCAGGTTATTCAAGTTATCTGTTAAAAACGCTAAGTCAATATCAGGATTTGAGGTAAAACCAAGCTGTACATTTTGTTGATAACCGTTTTCAGCCGCAAAATCATTGGTAGAAAAATAAGTCCCTGCTGCTGGTAAACGTGTTTCATGCCATTGGTATTGATAAAAGCCCTCTAAGGTCATGTTTTCTGTAAGCCCTAATGAGGCCCACAACATACCAACCGGAATAAACGCTTCTTTTAGTTCAGCACCTGGTGCTTTTAATCGGTCAATATCAACCGGGTTTACGTTAATACCATGAGAGATTAATGTACTTTCCCCCCAGTTAACCACTTGTTGACCAACTCGAATAGAAAGCGGGTTTTTGCCTTCATTTAAATCAAAGTTTGCCCACACATACGCATCAAGTAAACGAATGTCAGCACAGCTTTGCTCTTTAGTATCATCATCATCACACGGATCTACACCCTGACCTGATGTTGGATTAACGTAGGCACGATCGCCGTCCATTAATTCAAAATCATAAAAGTACATAAAACGAGTAAATAAGCCGTAGTTATCTTTACTTATTGATAGATCATGCGTGCCTTTTAATAGCTTTGAAAAAGTTTCGCCGCTATCAAAGTTTAAATCGCCTGCATCACCATTATTTGAGTAAGAGCCCGGTTGAGCCCAAACATCTTGAGATGAATAAATTGTATTGATTGCTGGGTTATAACCTGTCCAATCAAATGATGGGTTATTACTTTTACCAATGAGGTTAAAGTCACGGTCTTCTACGCGAATACTTTGCCCATAAGAAAAAGTAGAGTCGAAAGCGATATCAAAACCGCCTACCTCAAATGTTGCAGCCTGTGTCTGTGCTGCTGATAAACCGATAGCCGCAGCTGTTAAGCCGAGTACTATTTTATTTTTAACAAAAAGCGATCTTCTTATCATTTTGGTTCCCCCCTGTCGCGGGTATTTTTTGTGTGATCAAGTTATTGTTTTTAGTGTAATCGTAACGATAGAAGCGAATTAAACAAATTACAAATGGTCGCCTTCAATCAGTTATAAGTTTTTTATTTGTTTAACGTTTACGTATTGGTAAGACGTCATACCAGATAATTTATACACGTAAATTAACAATAGAACAAATCGAAATTAACAAAAAGGCAATATTTGTGTATATCTATATCACAAAAAACAACAGCTAGGCTACTCGTTCGAGACGGATGAACTTGTTTTCATTACTTAAAATAAGTCTAAACCGACCACGAATACCTAAACTAGACATGAAGGGCCGAAGATAATGTGCAGCAAAACGAATTGTTTTGCCGCTATCAGCTGTTACTTGAATTGAGCTATACCGGCCATGGTAATAATCCATGCACTCGTTATAGCTCAAATTTATATAAAAATAATGTTCTATCATGATTTATTGTAAAGCTTTTTCAACCTTTTCAAATAAATCATCGCTTAAACCTTCTAAATTCGAAAGGCGCTCTAATTGCGCTTTCATTGCACTGGCACGGGTTTCATCATAGCGGCGCCATGACATAAACGGCGTTAACATACGTGATGCATTTTGCGGGTTAATCGCATTAAGCTTAATTAATAAATCGCCAAGTAATGTATAACCTTGACCATCTAAGCGATGAAATTGTGCGGTATTAAAGTGCGAAAAACTCCCCACTAATGCACGAACTCGATTCGGATTTGAAAAATCAAAACATGGATGTGTATACAAGGCCTTAATTTTCTCAATGGCATCATCAGCGCTGTTCATTGCTTGTAAAGCAAACCATTTATCCATTACTAGCACATCATGGCGCCATTGGCTGTCAAAATGCGCAAGTAATTGATTTGATAATGGGTGCGCAGCTTTAACTACACTGCTCAAAGCGCCAAGCACATTAGTCATATTTGTTGATGCTGCTGCCTGCTCAATTAAGCTTGCCGCCTTAGCACTGTCTGTTTTTGCTAAATAGTGCAAGCAAAGTTGTTTTAAAGCGCGAATAGCCACCGCTTTGGCACTCACACTACCATCATCGGTGATTGCCTGATAACAACTTAAAAACTCAGTATGTAGTTGTTTGGCAATTTGTTGTTCGAATAGCTCAATATTGGCAATAATGTCATCAACCGGAATAACGTCAAACTCCGCAGCTAAAGTATCAAAACTAGGCAGTTTTAAGAGTTCAGCAATCAGCGCTAAATCACCCTCTCGTTGCGATATTAGCACCCTAAGTGCATCAATAACGGCATCGCTTAGTGGTGCATTACTAGCTGAAATAACGTTTGCCTTGAGTGCATCAATAAACAATTGTTGTTGTGCATCCCAGCGTGAAAAGTCACTGCGTGCAAAACGCATAATATGTAATAAATCAGCTTCAGTGATCTGTTGATTCAAAATACACGGTGCTGAAAAATCTTCTAGCAATACGGCGGTTGGACTGTGTTCAATATTATCAAAATGAAATGTTTGTTTAGCTTGAGTAACATTTAATACGCTATCAACCTTTTTACCTTGGTATTGCAATGCAATACTTTGGCCTTGCTGATCTAAAAGTTCAATCGCAAAAGGAATATGTAACATCGCATTATTAGGCTGATTCAGGGGCGCAAGTTGCTCTATAGTGAGCGTGAAGATTTGTGCACTTTCATCATACGCTTTGGTAACGTTTAAACGTGGTGTCCCACACTGATTATACCAACGCTTAAATTGTGATAAATCAATTGATGATGCATCACTCATTGCCGCAACAAAATCATCGCAGGTAACCGCTTGGCCATCATGACGCTGAAAATACAGTATCATGCCTTTTTGGAAGTTTTCCTCACCCAACAATGTATGCATCATACGAATAACTTCAGCCCCTTTGTCATACACAGTAACGGTGTAAAAGTTATTCATTTCGATGACTTTTTCTGGGCGTATTGGGTGTGCCATTGGGCCGGCATCTTCGCTAAATTGATGAGTGCGCATCACTTTTACCGCGTCAATTCTATTTAGCGCACGAGAGCCTAAATCACTACTAAACTCTTGATCTCTAAATACCGTTAAACCTTCTTTTAAAGACAGCTGAAACCAATCACGACAAGTTACACGATTTCCGGTCCAGTTATGAAAGTACTCGTGGCCAACAATAGACTCAATGGTGTGGTAATCTTTATCGGTTGCCGTTTCTTGATTTGCCAGCACACATTTACTGTTGAAAATGTTTAACCCTTTATTTTCCATTGCTCCCATATTGAAGAAATCAACGGCAACAATCATATAAATATCAAGGTCATACTCTAAATTAAAACGTGACTCATCCCAAGCCATCGCTTTTTTAAGCGACGTCATAGCATGCTCTGTTTTAGGTAAGTTTCCTTTATCGACAAATAACGCTAGGGTGACATCCTTACCACTGCGGGTAGTGTATTTATCGTGTAAAACATCAAAGTCCCCTGCCACTAGAGCAAACAAATAACTCGGCTTTTTGAACGGATCTTGCCATTTTACAAAATGGCGTCCATCTTGCGTTTCACCACTGTCCACTTGGTTACCATTAGAGAGCAAATGCGGAAATGCCGTATCGGCAATAATAGTGACATCAAAAGTTGAAAGTACATCAGGACGGTCCATATAGTAGGTTATTTTTCTAAACCCTTGCGCTTCACATTGAGTACAATAAGCCCCGCCCGATAAGTACAACCCCTCAAGTGATGTGTTTGTTTGCGGTGAAGTTTGCGTCACTATGCTTAACTGACATTCATCAGGCAGATTATTAATGATTAATTGCTGATTTATAATTTTATAATCTGTGAGCTCTGCACCGTCAATCGATAAAGAAATCAAAGTTAAGTCAATGCCATCTAATACCAGTGGTGCATTTGAATCACCCACGCGTTTAAGCGTTAATAAAGCATTTACTTGAGTCGTTAATGGCTGTAAGTCGAAAGTCAGCTCAGTATGCTCGATTGAAAAATCGGGGGCTTTATAGTCTTTTAAATATTCTGCTTGAGGTTTTTGTAGTTCAGTCATGATCACTCCAAAAAAATAGCCCCTTTTAGTGATAAAAGGAGCTACTTAAATTAAGCCGTTTTCTTAGGCTTGATACGCAGTATCTTAATACCTAAGTAAGCATAAATAACGGCTAAGAAAGGATTTATAAGGTTAAAGAAAGCATAAAGCGCATAGTCAAACGGATTGATTAATAGGACACTTTGCATATACGCACCGCAGGTATTCCATGGTATGAGCGGGCTGGTAATTGTACCGCCATCTTCTAGTGTGCGTGACAAATTAACCGGCTTTAACCCGCGTTTTTTATATTCTTCTTTAAACATACGCCCGGGTACAACAATAGCAATATACTGATCTGCTGCGATAATATTGGTACCAATACAGGTAGCAATAGTTGAAGCAATTAATGAACCGGTACTTTTTGCGATTTTAAGAATACTTTTAACAAATATATCAAGTAGACCCGTTTTTTCCATAATCGCACCAAACATAAGTGCCGTCATGATCAACCATGTCGTGGTTAGCATGCCTGACATGCCACCGCCACTGAGTAACGAGTCCATTTTTGCATCACCGGTACTAATAGTAAAACCGTCAAAAAAAGTGGTCCAAACCAGTTTAAAGTAACCAACAAATTCACCTTGGGTCATATCTATTTGGCTAGCAATTAAATCAGATTGAAATAACAATGCCCATACAGCGCCAATGACAGCGCCTATAGAAATAGCCGGAAACGCTGGCATTTTTCTTATTGCTAAGACTAGTAACACAATTAAAGGCACCAACATTTCTAAGCCAATGTTAAAGTTTTGCTGAAGAATTGCAGTTATTTGGTCTATTTGACCAGCCTCTCCCGCTGCTGTCGCGTTAAAGCCCATGAAAACAAAGATGATTAATGCAATTACAAAGCTAGGTACTGTAGTCCAAAGCATATGGTGAATGTGTTCAAATAAATCAGCACCAGCAACCGCTGGAGCTAAATTGGTTGTTTCAGATAATGGACTAAGCTTATCGCCAAAATATGCGCCTGATATTACAGCACCCGCGGTAACTGTCGGCTCTAAACCCAGTCCTGAAGCGACACCGAGTAACGCAACACCTATAGTCGCTGCTGTAGTCCATGAACTACCAATACTCATTGCTACAATGCCACAAATTAAACAACTCGCGGCGTAAAACCAGCTAGGGTTGATTATTTGCAAGCCGTAATAAATTAATGTCGGAACGGTTCCTGATAATAGCCAAGTTCCGATTAATGCCCCTACCATGAGTAAGATTAAAATCGCACTAAGAGATAAGGTGATCCCCTCAATCATTGCATCTTCTAATTTCTTCCATGTGTAGCCATTTTTTAAACCAATTAGTGCTGCAGCGAAAGTTGCAAACAACAAGGCAATTTGATTGGGACCTGACGATGAGTCATCACCAAATAAGTACACAGCGGCACCTAATAAACAAATTAATACAGCAATTGGAATGAGTGCATCAAAAAACGAGGCACTTTTTAGTGGTTTTTCTTCAATTGGCTTCAAAATATAGACTCCTACACACATTCGATGCATGTTGATTATTTTTATTAGCACGTACGCGCATTTATTGAGCAGTGTTGATCTAGCTCAACTTTTGGTAATCCGCGATTATAACAATTTAGCAAATTATCGATAGTAAAAAAGGCGCCTAGGCGCCTTTTTTTTTACAAAGTGAAGCTGAATTTAGCGCTTAGCTACGCGACCATATTTGATATAATCTTGCGTAATAAGAGCAGCTTCTTCAAGAAATGGGTCAAGCTCTTCAATTACCTCAGGCACATCATCCAAGTTTTCTACAGGTTGTTTGCCTAAACGCTTTAAACGCTCGTTAGTGCGTGCTAGTGCTCGCGCTTCATTTTCTTCTTTTTCTTTAATGCGCTTTTTCTCGACTAAAGAAATTGTTTTACGATCTTTTTCTTCGTTGTAACGGGTAATATCTTCAAACACATAATTAAATTCAGGTTCAGTTTTAATTCGCTCATTGTGCTGTTTTTCAAGCACATTTATAACAGGATTTAAACGCCCTATTTGCTTATACTTCGCTTGTACTATGCTATCCCATGGCAATGCATTGTCTTGTTTGCTTTCGCCCCACTCAGCTGGGTCAATGGCAGATGGGAACGTAATATCTGGGATCACCCCTTTATGCTGCGTACTGCCGCCGTTGATACGGTAAAACTTAGCAATGGTGTATTGCACACTGCCTAACGGGTTATCGTATAAATCATAAGCGCGCGCGAGGCCTTTATGCTGCTGCACAGTGCCTTTACCAAAGGTTTGTTCACCAATAATAACTGCGCGGCCATAGTCTTGCATTGCCGCTGCAAATATTTCAGATGCAGACGCGCTGTATCTATCAACAAGTACCGTCAGTGGACCATCGTAGTAGGTAATGCCATCACGGTCTTTTTGCTCTTCAATGCGATTATTTAATGTATGAATTTGTACCACTGGGCCTTGATCAAAAAACAAGCCTGACAGCTGCGTCGCTTCATATAGCGAACCACCGCCATTTTGACGTAGGTCTATAATAATACCGTCAACTTTTTGCTCTTTTAATTTAGCAAGTTCTACTTTTACATCTTTAGAAAGGTTGTTGTAAAAACCAGGGATTTCAATTACTCCAATCTTACTGGTTAGATCCGAATAGCTGGCTTCAAATACTTCTGATTTTGCTGCTCGGTCTTCCAGACGAATTTTATCACGGGTAATCTCAACTACCTTTGGCGTACCGTGAGCATCAGCGCCCTTTAAATATTGTAAACGTACTTTAGTGCCTTTAGGACCTTTTATAAGATCAACCACGTCATCTAAACGCCAACCAATAACATCAACAAACTCTTCGCCCTCTTGAGCCACACCAATAATGCGATCATCGGCTTTAATCTGCTCAGATTTGTCTGCAGGGCCTCCTGGAACTAGACTACGAATAACTGTGTAGTCTTCATCAGGCGTTAATACTGCGCCAATCCCCTCAAGCTCTAAGTCCATGTCCATTTTAAATTGTTCAGCACGACGAGGTGACAAGTATGAAGTATGCGCTTCAATACTGCGTGCTAGCGAGTTCATTACAATTTGAAATGCGTCTTCAGATTTTGACTGAACAAGGCGTTTTTCTGCGTTTTTATAGCGCTTAGTCAACACCTCTTTAATGCCTGGCCAATCTTTGCCAGTCATTTTTAAACGCAGTGCATCATATTTTACCCGTTCGCGCCAAATTTCATCAAGCTCAGCTTGGGTAGTTGCCCACGGTGCATCTTCGCGGTCATAAAAATATTCATCTTCTTCATCAAACGTCATTTCGTTTTCAAGTAGCGACAGTGAAAATTCATAACGTTCAAAACGGCGTTTAAGGCTTAAGTTGAAAATATCAAACGTAAACCCTAACTGACCGCTAAGAAGCGCGTTATCAAAACGGTTACGATATTGCTCAAATGAGTCTACATCGCTTTTTAAAAACACGTTTTTATTAAAATCAAGGGATTCGATGTAACGATCAAATACTTTACTCGAAAGCTCATCGTTAAATCGAACGGGTGTGTAATGTGAACGAGTAAATAGATTAGCCACTCGTTTGCTGGCTGTACCGTGCTGACTTTCTTGTTTTAACAAGGGTAAGTCTTCTAATGTTACCGGTTCTACTGCAGCAAATAACGAACCTGAAAACAGCGCAGCAACTAACGGAATGAGCGTAAACTTTTTACTCATACACAACTCCTTAATTTTTTTCGCAACTTAAATAATGTATAAGCTGTCGGCTTTGGTTTTTACTTGCATACCTGTCACTAGTTCAACGTGAACATCGTCTTTGTTTACTTCAGTGATTACTGCATTAACAAGTGCTTGGCCAAGTTTAACTTTAACCTTGTTATTAACCTTGACCTCGCCTGCAGGTAAAGGTTCAACTTTTCCTGAACGCTTAGGCGCAGCGGCTTTGGCAGGTTTTGCTGCAGCTGATGGATTTTTAGCTGAATGCGCTGGCTTCTTCTTAAAAGATTTTGCATCTGAGTCTTGACGTGGGCGTTGCTGCTTTTTGCGCTTTGCCATTTTAGCACGGCTTTCTTCCAACGCTTTTTGTGCGTGGTCGATATGCTCTTGCTCAACTTTCTCGCCTTGATTTCCGTCGAGATCAATACGGAACTCAGATTTAGTAACCGCTTCAAGATAGCGCCAGTTAGATGTGTATTTTCTAAGTGCTTGGCGTACTTGTGTTTTACTAACTTTTTCAGACCCTTCAATACGCTCAGCGATATCTTTAAAGATACCTACTTTAAGCGGCTGAATGCCTTCTTTTTGTTTAAAACATTGTGGAAATTCTTGGTATAAGAACTCCAATACTTCATTAATATCTTTTAGCTTGTTTGTGGTTTCCATTTTAGAACCTATTTAATCACATCTTTTCATCAAGGGCAGAATCAACATAGTGGATGCTCCAATCGACTAACTCTTCAAAGTCAGTTTCAATCACAGCCATATCACCACGTAAATGTTCCCAAATACCATTTATAATTTCATTAATTGAATCACAGTCTAAATCATCAGGTAGACGACCCCAGGCCATGTGAATCAAATCATTGAGCGTTTCCGCTACATGTTCTTCTTCACCTTCCCAATCACCTACATCTTGAACGGCGAATAGGTAATCTTGAACATTTAGCAAATCTTTCATTACAGGCTAGCCTCTAAGCATTTTACAAGTGCTTCAAGCCCTGCTTGGTCATCAGTATCAAATCGGCCAATACTTGGGCTATCTATATCAAGTACCGCAAATACACGGCCGTTTTTCATGATAGGTACAACTATCTCAGAATTTGACGCCGCATCACAGGCTATATGACCGTCAAACGCATGCACATCTGAAATTAACTGGGTTTGCTCGGTTGCCGCAGCAGTGCCACATACCCCTTTCCCTACCGGAATACGAATACAAGCTGGATTGCCTTGAAATGGACCAAGTACCAATTCTGTCGGTGAATCCATAAAATAAAAGCCCGCCCAATTCACATCTTCTAAAGAAGTAAATAACAGCGCGCTAATATTTGCCATATTGGCAATTATGTTTGATTCACCGCCTATCAGCGATTCAGTTTGCTTAACTAATGACTGGTAAAAATCGTGCTTTTGCATACCAAACTACTTCTTATTAAACATACAGTAGCTAAAGGTACTCTTTGTCACTAAAAATTGAAACCTTTTGCGGGTAAAAAAAAGGAAATTACATGGTTTTACGACACACTTGATTAAATATTCTGCAATTAGCTTTGTACCGATTTACGCAAGCCAAATAAAAACAGTCCTGCAGCAAATCCCGACATCACACTATTGATTAAAAATATCTCGCCAGTAGTCGCACTAAGCAGATAGCTAAAAATAGCGCCACCCAGTAAGCCAAGAGTTAATACCCCAGAATAATTCACCTTAGAATACTTAAACATAAGTAAGTAGCCTGGCACCACAAACGCAGCCATCGTTAACCCTACTATGTGGGCATTAGCAATGGCCGTCATCAATAGCCCTAAAAAGATAGACACCGCGTCACCACGCATAGTCAATGCGTAATATATTCCTAGCATACTGCCGATAATAACAGGAGATAATAATGAAAGTGCGACGCTTTTAGCAAGTTGATGTTTCATAGTAAGAACCTTAAATACACAAGCATAAATCTTATTTCTTAGCATGCCCTAAGAGCTGTAGCTTATAAATAGAGACTATGGTCGTATTTTTTAACTAAATATACTTGGTTTTGAGGTTAGGTATAGCGAAAATTAGACGCAAAAAAGCCCGCTAATAAGCGGGCTTTAATATAATGGTGGAGAGATAGGGATTTGAACCCTAGAGGGGCTATAAACCCCTGCCGGTTTTCAAGACCGGTGCATTCGACCACTCTGCCATCTCTCCGCACGGCCTGAATAATAGGGAAACCCTTGGGCTTTGTGAAGCTTTTTTTTCAATTATTTGTTCAAGTGATTAAAAAACAACTAATTTGTTTAAACATAAAGCAATGAGAGCAAATCCTAACCGGCAAATGAACTTTTATTTAAATTTAGTTGTCTATTGATCTACAAAGGTTTGCCCAAACATATAAGAGTTGGTAATCTAATTTTAGTTAAATTACAGGAACTACTTAGTTTCACTTACAGGAGCTCTACAATGGCGTTTAATCAATCGTACAATACTGCAAAGCCGGTAATGTCGACCATTGAAACAAACAAAGTGCTTAAAAACACTTATTTCTTACTTGCAATGACACTTGCATTTAGTGCAGTCACTGCCGGTATTTCAATGGCTCTGCAATTACCTTACTTTATGGGACTTGTATTCACACTAGTTTCATTTGGTCTACTTTTTGTTGTTAATAAAAAAGCAGATACAGCATCTGGTGTATTTTGGGTGTTTGCGTTTACAGGATTAATGGGAGCCGGCTTAGGCCCTCTACTAAATCACTACGCACAATTACCTAATGGCCCTATGCTAATTATGCAAGCGCTAGGTTCTACGGCGTTAATCTTCTTTGGTTTATCTGCTTATGCGCTTAACACTAAAAAAGACTTCTCATTCATGGGTGGCTTTTTAACTGTAGGCTTAATTGTGGTTATCGTGGCAAGTATTGTAAATATTTTCCTAGGTAGCTCTTTAATGTTTATGGTACTAAACGCAGCCGTGGTACTAATCATGTCTGGCCTAATTTTGTTCGATACGAGCAGAATCATCAATGGCGGCGAAACGAATTATATCCGCGCAACGGTTTCTTTATACCTGAGTGTGTACAACTTATTTACGTCTTTACTTGCGTTACTTGGCGCAAATAATGACTAATTAAATAGTTCTGTTAAAATAGCCCCTTTATTGGGGCTTTTTTATTGGAATAGTTTTGGCACGCTTTGTACTTTCTTTACATACTCCACCATCGGATCACGATACCACACAGCGTATTGTTAAATTTGCTCACGCCTGTTTAGCACAAGGGCATGGTGTTGATGCAATATTTTTATACCAAGATGGTATCTATCATGCTTCAACGCATTTTGAACTTGCCTCAGATGAGCTCAATTTATCCTCACTTTGGCAGCAGCTTGCCGACAAAAATATTAATTTAATGCTGTGCGTTACCGCAGCTGAAAAGCGTGGCTTAGATATGCAAAATACTGGTGTATTCGCTGTAGCAGGCCTCGCTGAATTTGCTATGTTAGCCAGTGAAGCAGATAAATGGATACAATTTAAATGATTAATGTACTCGTTATCAGTCAATCAAGTCCATTTGATGACATGCATATTCGCGATGCACTCGATATGACGCTTATTTTTGCCGCAGTTGATCAAAATATAAGTTGGTTGTTTAGCGGTCCTGCGGTGTTAGCGCTTAAAAAAAACCAAAAGCCAAATAGTTTAGGTATCAAAGATTTTTTTAAAAACATTAAAATGTTGGAAATCTATGATGTTGAAAATATTTACGTTTGTGAAAAGTCACTGATTGATTATGGTTTAAGTAAAAGTGAACTACTCATTGAGGCAAACATAGTAAACTTTAATGCCCAAAAACAGTTAATTCACAATCAGCAGCATGTGGTGACCCTATGAGTACTTTACATATTTTTTCAAAACCACTGAATTACTACAGTACCCACAGCTTAGATAATCTAATTATGCTCACAGACAGTGTTTTACTCGTGGGTGACGCTTGCTTTGCAAAAGGGCAATATAGACAATTTGCTGACTCACTTTATATTTTAAAAGATGATGCAGAAGCTCGAGATATATCATTAAATATGAACGACAAAGCAATTAGCTATGATGAGTTTGTTACCCTCAGTTTAACTGCAAAACAATCAATTACTTGGTGAACCATGTTGGAATTTAATAATCAAACAATAGACACTGATAAACAAGGTTATTTGCTAGATCATACTGTTTGGTCAAAAGAGTTAGCCAATGTTATTGCAGAGCAAGAAAACATCACATTAACTGAGCAGCATTGGGAAGTTGTTAACTTTGTGCGAGAGTTTTATCTTGAATATAACACTAGTCCAGCCATTAGAATGTTAGTCAAAGCCATGGCTAAAGCGCTCGGTGAGGATAAAGGTAATAGCATGTACCTGTATAAGCTTTTTCCGAAGGGACCGGCCAAACAAGCGACTAAAATTGCGGGCTTACCTAAACCTGCACGGTGTATTTAATGAAACACAAAGCTAAAAACACGTCATCTTCAACAAGTAAACGCAATACAGGTCGTACATATTCGCGCAGTGCTGTAAAAAAGAGCCCGATAAAAAGAGCAATTAAGCCACAGATAGCCCAAAGCGATAAAAAAGTTATTTTATTTAACAAACCTTATGATGTCCTTTGCCAATTCACAGACGAGCAAAATAGACAAACTCTGGCTAATTTTATTCCTATTAAAGATGTTTATGCTGCGGGTCGCTTAGACAGAGACAGCGAAGGCTTGTTATTATTGACCAATTGCGGGAAATTACAAAATACCTTAACCGCTCCTGGTAAAAAAACCAACAAAACGTACTGGGTACAAGTTGAGGGGGTGCCTACAGAAGCATCTATTGATGCGCTCAGTCAAGGGGTCGAACTCAAAGATGGATTAACCTTACCTGCACAGGTAAAGTTAATCGATGAACCAGCGCTTTGGCCACGCACTCCCCCAGTGAGAGAACGTAAATCAATTCCAACATCTTGGTTGAGTATCACTATAAACGAGGGGAAAAACCGTCAAGTTCGACGAATGACCGCACACATTGGCCACCCAACGTTACGGTTAATTCGCTATAGTATTGGTAAATACACACTCGATGGAATTGAAACAGGTCAATATAAAATCAGTGGACCACCAACCAACAGTTAATACTTTACGTTAGCCTTTGCTTATCTGGTATTAAAAGCAAAGGTTAAATATGCTGTGTTATTCATGCCTTCCTAAGGCAATACAATTTCTGCCCTGCCTTTTTGCATAATACAGCGCACTATCCGTTGCTTTAAAGAAATCGACATGGTTAGTTTTTTCGCCATGTTTTACCGTATGAACTCCCATACTCACAGAGAGAAAGCCAGTAAAACTATCTTCATGAGCTATCGCTAAATCTTCAATAGATTTTTGTATTTGTTCTGCAATAAAGAGTGCACCTTGATTATCTGTTTGTGGGAGTAAAACAACAAACTCTTCTCCGCCATAGCGCGCTACAAAGTCCTCAGGACGACTGACTGTTTCTGCTAGCTTTTGCGCTACGCTATGTAAACACTTATCCCCTGCAATATGACCATACCTATCATTAAATTTTTTGAAATTATCTATATCAATAATGATCATAGAAAGTTGAGTATTTACTTTTATCAGTTTTTTAAATTCAGCATGTAATTTTTCGTCAAAACGGCGTCTGTTGGCAATTTTAGTCAATGAGTCTAAAAAGGCCATATCGCTGAGTATCTCTTGGGTTTTCAAACGCTCCGTCGCATCGTTAAATACAGCAATAAATTCACTTTCTACACTAATACCTGACACTTGCATTATCACTTTCGAACCATCTTTACATACAATTTGATAGTCATTAGCAGGAATATCGTCATTATTTTTATTTGCCTGCGCTAAAGACTCACCCCACATCGTTTGAGCAGACTCTCTATAACTAGGCTCAGGATACGCGACCTTCCACCACTGTTTTAAATTAGGGATATCATCAATTGTATAGCCAAATACATCTACAAACCGTTGATTAAGCTTTAAAATATCGCCAGTTACCATACAAACATTACACACGGGCAAAGGCAAAATAGTAAATAATTTTGCATAATGGCTCAGCTCATGTTTTCGCATTGGATGTTCAGTTGCACTACTAACAAAACGCTGCTGTTCAACGTGTTTCATTTCAAGAGAAGCATTCATAGTGGCAACAAAATGCCATTCTAACCACCACTTTTCTAGCTGCTTTAAAATGACTTGTTGAAAGGGATTAATAAAGTCTAAAGAATGTTCAATGAGTCTAAATAGCGCTGAAATAGGGTTGGGTTCTTCAAAGCGGTAAGGACGAGGAACCCTAATGGTTTGATAAAACAGTTGGTAAGCTGATTCTTTAACGTTATGTGGTAATTGTTCTGCTACTAAGCAATCATCGCGTTGTACCTTTGTTGATAACTCAACAACGTAAGATTTTACCTTTTGTGCTTGAGAAGCATAATTCATATATTCATTCCATTGACTATATTATAAATACTTATTTGAGTGTTTATTCAATTTAAACTCATCTAAAGGTATTGCATAATCATTTGGTTGTAAAGGTTTGTTAATGAACAATAATAAATATATTCTTTGATATTCTATAAATAGTACTAACACCTTAAATAAACAACATTTACTCATCATTTATAACTTAAATGAGTGTTTATAATTTAATGGCCTGACATCTTGGACCTGTTGTTCTTTGCAAATTAAAATGTGTTCAAACAAAGGGGCTATAATAGCACCGCAAAATGTGTAATCTAATCGGCTAAGTAAAAATCGACTAACAAAGAGTAAATCATCCCTAACCAACATAAAAAAAGCAACAAAATCTATTCAATAGCCCTTCCTCTCTTTAAGCACTTACAAAATACATGCTATAATCGCGGCCTTTCCAAGTTAACAGTAATCTGTATAAGCGAAATTATTCATGAGCGAAAATAGTCACATTAAAGTCATCGTTGGTATGTCCGGCGGTGTTGATTCTTCTGTATCTGCATATTTATTAAAACAACAAGGCTACCAAGTAGAAGGCTTGTTTATGAAGAACTGGGAAGAAGATGACAATGATGAATATTGCGCTGCCGCTGAAGATTTAAAAGATGCCCAAGCTGTCTGTGACAAATTAGGTATTGAACTTCATACCGTTAACTTTGCAGCGGAATACTGGGACAACGTATTCGAATACTTTTTAGCTGAGTATAAAGCTGGTCGCACACCTAACCCAGACATCATGTGTAACAAAGAAATTAAATTTAAAGCCTTTTTAGAATTTGCGGCTCAAGCACTAGGTGCTGACTTTATAGCAACGGGCCACTACGTGCGTCGTGAGCTCAGAGATGATAAATATGTTATGTGCCGTGGCCTAGATGATAATAAAGATCAAAGCTACTTTTTGTACACATTGAGCCATGAACATATCGCGCAAACGCTGTTCCCTGTTGGAGATATTGCCAAGCCAGAAGTGCGCCGTATTGCTGAAGAGCAAGATTTAATTACCCACGATAAAAAAGACAGTACTGGTATTTGTTTTATCGGTGAGCGTAAATTTAAAGATTTCTTACAAAAATTCTTACCTGCTCAACCTGGTGTTATTGAAGACACAGATGGTAACAACGTTGGTGAGCATGAAGGGTTGATGTACCACACCTTAGGTCAGCGCAAAGGCTTGTTAATTGGTGGTATGAAAGAAGGCTCAGGCGAACCTTGGTATGTTGTAGCCAAAGATGTTGAACGCAATGTATTGATTGTGGGCCAAGGTAAAAATCACCCTCGCCTTTACAGTAATGGCCTAAATGCCAACCAATTACACTGGGTAGATCGTGTTGGTCCTCAAGGTACTACTCGTTGCACCGTAAAAACACGCTACCGTCAAGAAGACTTAAGCTGTACCTTGTTAGTCGGTGAAGATGGTATGGCACGTGTATTATTTGATGAGCCACAAAAAGCGGTAACCCCAGGACAATCTGCCGTATTTTACGCTAATGAAGTGTGTTTAGGTGGTGGTATTATTGACTCGGTGATCAAATAATGAATCAACATCAAGTCATGGCGCTTGCTGCCATGTGCCAAGTGGCTAAGCAAGTTCAGAAGGTTGCCCAATATGGCCGCGGTGATGAACAAGATTTATCGATTTTATTATCAAGTATTGTGCAAACCTCGCCAGCGTCCCCTGAAGATGTGTATCAAGGTGAGCATAACTTACGTGATGGCTATAAAACATTGATGGCACAACTGAGTGCCGGTGCTCAAAAAGATGTAGAAATAGTCAAATATGTGGGTGGTTTAATGCAGTTAGAGCGTGCTCTTAGTGCTAACAGTAAAAGCCTCAATGAATTAGGTAAACGTATTGATGATATTCATCGTCGTTTAGACCATTTTGCTATTACCGATGACAGTGTTGTTGCCGGTTTAGCAGATATATACTCGTCGGTGCTAAGCCCCCTTGGGCACCGAATTCAGGTTTATGGTAAACCCGAGTTATTAAAACAGCAGCTCACGCAAAATAAAATCCGCGCATTACTTTTAGCCGGAATTCGCAGTGCAGTATTATGGCGACAAATGGGCGGCAAACGTCGTCATTTCTTTTTTGCGAAAAGAAAAATTCTCGCCATAGCTAAAACAAAAATTTAATTATCGTTCAAACTAAAATTTAGGAGTTATTATGGAGCTTTCAGCGTTAACGGCTATCTCTCCGGTTGATGGTCGCTACGGCAGCAAAACCACTGAACTACGCAGTATTTTTAGCGAATTTGGATTAATCAAATACCGCGTAACCGTTGAAGTGCGTTGGTTGCAAGCGTTAGCTGCAGCAAGCGAGATTAAAGAAGTCCCCGCTTTTAGCGACGAAGCAAATGCGCTGTTGAATGCAATTGTAGATAACTTCTGTGAAGCTGATGCTCAGCGGGTTAAAGACATCGAACGCACGACAAACCATGATGTTAAAGCCGTAGAGTATTTACTAAAAGAAAAAGTAGCTGATAATGCTGAGCTACACGCAATTAACGAATTTATTCACTTTGCCTGTACTTCTGAAGATATTAATAACCTATCTCATGGTTTAATGTTAACTGAAGCGCGTAACCACGTCGTTTTACCTTATTGTGATGAGTTATTAAGCGCCATTAAAGAAAAAGCAATTGAGTACAAAGCCATTCCAATGATGACTCGTACACATGGACAGCCTGCAACGCCTTCGACTATGGGTAAAGAGTTTGCAAATGTTTACATGCGTTTAAAGCGTCAACGTGACCAAATTGCACAAGTAGAAATGCTAGGTAAAGTAAACGGTGCTGTGGGTAACTACAATGCACACCTAAGTGCGTACCCTGACTACGATTGGCATACCCACGCCGATAAGTTTGTAACTAGCCTAGGTTTAACACTCAACCCGTTTACCACGCAAATTGAACCGCATGATTACATAGCAGAGCTTTTTGATGCAATTGCACGCTTTAATACCATTTTGCTCGATTTTGACCGCGACATGTGGGGCTACATTGCACTTAATCACTTTAAGCAAAAAACCATTGCCGGTGAAATTGGCTCATCAACTATGCCACACAAAGTGAACCCGATTGATTTTGAAAACTCAGAAGGTAATTTAGGCTTAGCCAATGCTATCTTTGGTCATTTAGCACAAAAACTACCTGTGTCTCGCTGGCAACGTGATTTAACTGACTCAACCGTATTACGTAACTTAGGTGTAGGTATGGGTTATGCGGTAATTGCATACCAATCAACCCTTAAAGGTGTAAGCAAACTTGAAGTAAACGAGCAACGTTTAGCAGATGAGCTTGACCAAAACTGGGAGCTGCTCGCTGAGCCAATTCAAACCGTTATGCGTAAATACGGTATTGAAAAACCATATGAAAAGCTAAAAGATTTAACCCGTGGTAAACGTGTAAATCAAGAAATTATGGCTGATTTCATCGATGGTTTAGACCTACCAGAAGCTGCAAAAATTGAAATGAAAAAACTAACGCCGGCTAACTACATTGGTCGCGCTGTTAAGTTTATTGATGATTTAGTTTAATCACTCAAATCTACTAATAAAAAGCGAAAGGTACCTGCCTTTCGCTTTTTTCATTTAGGTCTTAACGTTATAGGCATTCTATGTATCAATTAAAAATAAATGAATTATCAGAGCAAGCGTTTTTAAGTCAATATTGGCAAAAAAAACCACTGTTGATCAAAGCTGGTTTTAAAGATTTTCAAGACCCACTTGATGCGAATGAACTCGCAGGCCTTGCTATGGAAGACAGCATAGAATCGCGCATTATTACTAACCACAATCAACAATGGCAATCGCATCAAGGACCATTTGACGATTTTGAAATACTCACTGATCAGCACTCGACACTACTCGTGCAAGCAGTGGATCATTGGCATCCAGAGGCTGCTCAGTTACTTGAACCTTTTCGCTTTATACCAAATTGGCGCATAGATGATTTGATGATCAGCTACTCAACCCCAGGTGGCGGTGTTGGCCCACACCTAGACCAATACGATGTATTTATTATTCAAGGTGAAGGTAAGCGCCATTGGCGGGTAGGATTACCCGACCCAACACTAAAACAGTTTGCTCAAAATAAAACATTACTGCAAGTTGAAGCTTTCAGTGCAGTAATTGATTGTATTTTGGAGCCCGGTGATATTTTATATATACCACCCGGTTGTCCTCATGAAGGCTATGCGGTTGAGAATGCACTTAACTATTCAGTCGGTTTTAGAGCACCTAATCAACAAGATTTACTTTCAAGTTTTGCTGATCATATTATCGACACAGAAAGCGGCCAAGAAAGGTATACCGACCATACCCTCGCCCTGCGTGATTCTAAAGGTGAGCTAACCCAAAGCGAAGTCGATAAAGTAAAAACGTTAATGCAAGCATTGCTAGAAGACGAGAGTTTATTTAAACACTGGTTAGGTAATACCCTTAGCCAACCTAAGCATGATATGGACTTAGCCCCTGAAGAAGACCCATTTAGTGTCGAACAAATACAACAACTGCTTGAAAACCAAGTAACATTTGAGCGTTTAGGGGGCACACGTGCTATTTATCAATGTATGGATGCAGAGCTACTTCTGAGTATCAATGGCGAAAACTTCGCTTTACCCTTATCTGATTTAGAAGCGGTAAAACAGCTTACTGATTTTATTGAATTTGATAGTAGCGTGCTTAATGCAACCACACCTAGCCTAGATTTTATCGAAACTTTTACTACACTGGTTAATGAGGGTATTTGGTTTAGCTAGGAGGAGGTCATGGTTTATACGGTTGACAAAGTTGATTGGCAAAGTGAAAAAAGTCAACTGCAACATATAAGGGAGCGAGTGTTTGTATATGAGTTACATATTCCTAAACGTATTGAGTTTGATAACTTAGATGCACTCGCTCAACATATTCTGGTCACCGATAATATGCACTCACCTGTTGCCACAGGTCGATTATGTAATGATGGTTTAATTGGTAGAATCGCCGTATTGCCGCAGCATCGCAACCGCAATGTTTATAAGTCACTGCTTAATTTCATTGTTAAATTAGCAGCGGAGCAAGGTATTGAAGCAATCAGTATTAATTGTATTTTAAACGAAGTAGAACGATTCAAAAATAATGGGTTTACTGTGCAAGGCCACGTCTTTATGGAAGCAGGTATCCCAAGGCAACGTATGCAGTGCCCTATTGCATGCTTTGAAACACGACCATTTACTTTAGTGCATTAACGAAAAAACGAGCCACTTGGCTCGTTTTTTTTCTTTATTCTTGTCGGTAATCTTTGAAAAAACGCTGCATTTTCATCATTGCACTCGATAAATCATCTTTATTAGGTAAAAACACCAATCTAAAATGATCAGGCTCTGGCCAGTTAAAGGCGCGCCCATGTACTAACAATATTTTTTCTGCTTTTAACAAATCAAACATCATTTGTTCATCGCTTTTAATATTGAATTTAGCTGTATCCACTTTAGGGAAAGCATAAAGCGCCCCTTTAGGCTTTTTACAACTAATTCCATCAATCGCATTTAAGCCGCGCCAAGCAATATCACGTTGCACATATAAACGCCCACCGGGGTCAATTAAGCTATCAATTGACTGAACGCCACCCAATGCTTGCTGAATTGCATATTGTGCGGGCACATTGGCACAAAGACGCATTGAGGCAAGAATATCTAAGCCTTTAATTAAATCTGTCATTAATGCGGTGCGACCACTTAACACCATCCAGCCCATTCTCAGCCCAGCAGCACGGTATGTTTTAGCTAAGCCATTAAAGGTGATGATAGGGAGATCATCGCATAATGAACCAATAGAAGTATGGGTAACGCCGTCGTATAGAATTTTCTCGTATATTTCATCGCTTAACAGCAAAAGCTTGTGCTCTCGAGCAATATTGATCAATTCTTCAAGTAAAGCGTCACTGTACACAGCCCCGGTTGGGTTGTTAGGATTAATTAGCACCAATGCTTTGGTTTTAGAGGTGATTTTACTCTTAATATCATCAATGTCAGGAAACCAATCTTGCTCTTCATCACACAAGTAGTGAACCGGATTACCACCTGCTAATTTTACCGAGGCTGTCCAAAGCGGATAATCTGGAGCGGGAATTAACACTTCATCATCATTATTCAACAGTGCTTGAGTAACCATTTGGATAAGCTCACTCACACCGTTGCCAATGTAAATATTATCAACGTCTAAATTGTGTAAGCCACGCTGTTGGTAGTGCTGATAAATAGCAACACGCGCAGAATAAAGACCTTTAGAGTCACAGTATCCTTGAGCTGAATATAAATTACGGATGATATCGCGATGCATATCTTCTGGCATATCAAAGCCAAATGCGGCGGGGTTACCTATATTAAGCTTTAATACCTTTTGGCCCTCATCCTCCATTTTTTTAGCTTGCACTAAAACGGGACCTCGGATGTCATAACAGACGCCGTCTAATTTATGACTCTTTTTTATTTCTGACATTGTTACCTCTAAAGAGCAAGTTAGCCATTAGACTAACGCAGTATAGCCGTGAATTACTAGGAAAATTAAGCGCTTAAAACTGAAAAAAATTCACGTTAACACTCTTTTTTATTACTATTGAAACGCGTTTAGCGCCCAGCTAACCATGCATTTAGTTTTGCTTGTGAACCAGTAACTTGCGCCATTAATCCATCGGCTGCATTAACAGCCTGCTCGTCATTCCCGTTATTTAAATTATATTCAATTAAACGAGCAACTTCGGCTAAACTTGCCGCACCAAATTGAGCGGCGTTTGATTTAAGGCTATGAGAGTGGCGAATAGCAGCCTCTTTATCTTGCCCAAGCGCAGCAATTGCTTCGTTACCCAATCGCTCAAATTCCGCACAACAAAATTCCAGCGTATCTGGAAATTGTTCACCTAATAGCGATTCCATACTTTCTAAAGCGGATTCGTCAATATTGATCTCTGTCATATTCATGCCCTTCAATACGGTCCATCGATTTTCTTCTTATCTCTTACTCTATATCTAAGCACAAAAAAAACCAACTTTATTAGTGCAAAAATGTATAATTACGGCAAATGTACCAACGAAATAGTGTATTCAATGGCACGTCCTCATTGTAAACAGTGTAACTTTTCGCTAAGCACTTGTATTTGCAGCGCAATTACCCGTGTTACTAACCAAACTCAGGTTATTATTTTGCAGCACCCCAATGAAGCAAAAGTGAGCAAAAATACGGCGCAGCTATTAGCTTTGGGTTTAACCCACTGTAAAATTATTAGAGGCGAAAATAATCAAGACTTCGCCTGTTTACAGAACCTGCCTATTGAATCGAGCGTATTACTCTACCCAAGCGAGAGCGCCGTAAAATTAGACCGACCGAATAGTAAAGAAAACCTTCAAGATATTACGCATTTAATTGTGATTGATGGTACATGGAATAAAGCTTTTAAAATTTTGCAATTAACCCCGTTATTACAACAGTTTAAAACGGTAAGCTTTAGCCATATTCCCACCAACCGTTATGCTATTCGTAAAGCCCCTAGAGCAGATAGTTTATCGACACTAGAAGCAGTAGCGCATAGTTTATGGCTCATAGAAGCACTAAACCCTGCGCCCTTGTATGGTTTATTAGAGGAATTAATAAAAAAACAAACCCAACACATGCCCGCTCACGTAAAAGCACGTTACTTGTAATGTATGAGCTGAAATAAAATAACCGATGCGTAATACCACATCTCGATTAAAACGCGGATTTTCTCGCCAAGGCCCCGACTATCGTTTTGACGATCAAGTCGATTTTAGTGATATAAGAACCACTTTTGGTTTTCGTTCTATGGTGGTTGGTAAGTGGGTTACTAAAGAAGAGCGTTTTATTAGTGCCAACTTAATTTATGATGCGCTGGCTGATTTAGCGCAGATTCTGCATTTACCACCCACTGCCATTGGCCTGCGTGGCAAACTTAATCTCGCTTTTGGTCACGGTGGACAAAAAGGCGTGCAAGCACATTATAATGCGTATGACCAAACCTTAGCACTGGCTAAAAATGCAGGCGGTGGCGCTTTAGCCCATGAATGGTTTCATGCTTTTGATCATCATATTAGTGAGCATTTGTTTAAATCAAAAACCCGCTTTGGTTTCGCCTCTAAGTTATGGTTATCACACTCTCCCGACTTAAGCCATCCACTTAATGATGCACTTAATGAATTTTATAAACAGGTGTTTTTAGAGCAAAGCGGTGAACATGCCAATGAATTTGTAAATAAATGCATTGCGTTTGATAAAGCGCATAATCAGCAGTATATGAGTATGCCAGAGGAGCTTGCTGCTCGGTGTTTTGAAGCCTGTATCAACGAGCATCAAACAATCAAAAACAGTTTCTTAGTCGGCGGTTTGAGTAATAATAACTTAATTTATCCTGAGCTAAAGCACACGTTACACGCCAATGAAGCGATTAACCATTATTTTCAACTATTAGGTTATGCGCTTCATCAACTAGAAAAATAAGCTATTGTTTAGCTTAGTTATTTATCGTCACTGATACGGCTTGCTACCGCACTATTCTGATCTTTATATTTTGCATCAATGCGGGTGTTATAAGGGCTTTCACACGGACCGGTAAGTGTTTCAAAACTCATTGCGCCAATTTTCATCATAGGTCTGAGCGCAAGCGGCAGCTTACCAGAGTTATAAAACTCTAAAACAATATTACCACTCCAACCAGGATCTATTCTGTGTGCTGTAACATGCACCATTAAACCCAAACGTGCCAGCGATGAACGCCCATCTAACCAACCAACAATGTCTGCAGGTAGGGTTACTTTTTCATAGGTTATTGCCAACGCAAGCTCGCCAGGATGTAGAAAAAACGCTTCGCCTTCAGCTAATACAATTTCGTCGCTCATGATTGATTCTAACGCTTTATTAAGCTGATCTTTTGGACCACTTAAATCAACATAAGCGGCATTATGGGCATGAAATGTTCTAAACTTATTACCTAAGCGAAGATCAGCGGTAACCCCTGAAATCATTTCACTCGTTGGCGCGGGCTCGATAACAATGCGCCCATCGTTTAAGTATTCTTTAATATGTGTATCTGAAAGTCTCATTTTTAATCTTCCGTAATCACAACGTCAATCGCGTTGTGATGTTGTTGATAGTAAAGCGTGCTGGCAATCAATCGTGCGGCCGCGCTGTAAGTTTTGCTAATAGCCGCATCTGTCTCATCGGCAATCAACTTACCTTGCTCAGAGGATTCTCTGATATCAATCGCAAGCGGAATATGCGAAAGCACAGGCACACCATGCTTAAGGGCTAATTTTTGTGCACCGTCTTTACCAAATACATGATTGGCCTCGCCGCAATGCCCACAAATGTAATGGCTCATATTTTCAATCAAACCGAGCACTGGCACATTTACTTTATTAAACATAGCAATACCCTTTTGCGCATCAGCAAGCGCTAAGTCTTGTGGCGTCGTGACAATCACGGTGCCACTGGCTGGCACTTTTTGGCTCATGGTTAATTGAATATCACCGGTACCTGGCGGCATATCTACAATTAAATAATCAAGTTCACCCCAATCGGTTTCATTTAAAAGCTGACTAAGCGCGCCTGAGGCCATTGGGCCGCGCCATACGGTGGCATCATCGCTGGGGACTAAAAAACCGATAGATTGCGCTTTAATACCATTGGCATCAAACGGTTGTAATTGTTTATTGTCTTTTGTAACCGGCTCACTGCCAACTAATCCTAACAACATAGGAATTGACGGACCGTAAATGTCGGCATCTAGTATGCCTACTTTTGCGCCTTCATTTTTAAGCGAGCCCGCAAGATTTACAGCCGTAGTAGATTTACCCACCCCACCTTTGCCTGAGGCGACTAAAACAATATGTTTAATGGCTTTAAATTTCGCAGCCTCTTTAAGGTGAACACTGGCCGTTACGTTTACATCAATCTTTAAACGCTCGGTTAAAAATTTAGCAACATGTGGTATTTCAGATTGTGCTGCAAACGGAAGAGTGAGTTTAACAATAATTGATTTATCGGTGTTTTGAGTAATATCAGCGATAAAATCTTGCACAATACCCACAGCGAAAGCGGCACTTCGATAGGCCGCTAAAGCAGAAATAATCGGTTGTTTTTGCACCGATTTAGCAGAGAATAGTTTCGACAGTCCAAACATAGCAATAAAATAGCGTTTCTTTGATGAAAAGTGCCACGGAATTATGTAACATTCAGGGCATTAACACCAGTCAATTAGTAAATATCCATAAGCAGTGTACTCTGTTACTACCGCGCTTATCGATAATGTAATAATTTTCATCTGTTCCTGACTAGGAACGCTTAATTCGGAATGATTATGGCACAGCGAAAGATCCTGATTACTAGCGCATTACCTTATGCCAATGGCCCTACCCATTTAGGGCATTTATTAGAGTATATTCAAACTGATATTTGGTCGCGTTTTCAAAAACTACAAGGCCACGAAGCATACTATGTGTGCGCCGATGATGCTCATGGCACACCTATTATGCTTAATGCGCAAAAGCAAGGGATCACGCCAGAGGAAATGGTTAAAAATGTTAGCATAGAACGCCAACGCGATTTTGCTGATTTTAATATCAAATTTGATAACTACCACAGCACTCACAGCCAAGAAAATAAAGAATTTAGTGAGCTTATTTATAACCGCCTTAATGATGCCGGTCATATTAAAAAGCACACTATTTCCCAGTTATTCGATCCAGAAAAAGGCATTTTTCTGCCAGACCGCTTTGTTACTGGCACCTGCCCTACCTGTAAATCAGAAGATCAAAACGGTGATAGCTGTGATGCCTGTGGCGCAACCTATAGCCCAACAGAGCTGATCAACCCACGCTCTGTTATGTCGGGTGCTGAGCCTATCTTAAAAGATTCTGAGCATTACTTTTTTGATTTACCCGCCTTTGAAGACATGCTTAAAGAGTGGCTACATTCAGGCACAATTCAACAAGAAATGGCCAACAAGTTAGATGAGTGGTTTGCCGATGGTCTCCAGCAATGGGACATTAGCCGTGATGCACCTTATTTTGGTTTTGAAATTCCAAACGCACCAGGTAAATACTTTTACGTATGGCTAGATGCGCCTATTGGTTATATGGCGAGCTTTAAAAACTTATGTGATAAACAAGGCATCGACTTTGATGCATTTTGGCAAGAAGGCTCAGACGCTGAGCTTTATCACTTTATTGGTAAAGACATCATCTATTTCCACAGCCTATTTTGGCCTGCTATGTTAGAAGGCGCTCAATTTAGAAAGCCAACTAACGTATTTGCCCATGGTTTTGTTACGGTCAATGGCGCAAAAATGTCTAAATCAAAAGGCACGTTTATTAAAGCGCGTACTTATTTAGATAACCTAGACCCAGAGTTTTTACGTTACTACTACGCAGCTAAACTTAATAGTGGCATTACCGATTTAGATTTAAACCTTGAAGATTTTGCACAACGTGTAAACTCAGACTTAGTGGGTAAAGTAGTGAATATTGCCAGTCGTTGTGCTGGTTTTATTACTAAAAAGTTCGACGGTAAGCTGAGCAATACAGTTATGCAACCTCAATTGCTTGCAGAATTCCAAAACGCATCAGCGACAATCACCGAATATTACGAGAACCGTGAATACAGCCGCGCAATTCGTGAAATCATGGCACTTGCAGATAAAGCAAACCAGTTTATTGATAATGCTGCGCCTTGGGTGCTTATTAAAGATGAATCAAAGCAAGAAGAAGCGCATCAGGTTTGTTCACTAGGACTTAACCTATTCCGCGTGTTGATCACTTACTTAAAACCAGTGCTACCTGGCATGGCAAGTAATGTTGAAGCCTTTTTAAATGATGAATTATCTTGGCAAGGTGCGCAAACAGCGTTAGTAAACCACCCTATCAATAAATTTAAGCCGTTAATGCAACGTGTAGAAATGGATAAAGTGAATAAAATGGTTGAAGAATCAAAAGAAAGTTTAGTTGCTGAAAAAGACAAAATCGATCCTAATAGCCCACTTGCAAAAGAGCCAATTAGCGAAGAGATTGAGTTTGATGACTTTGCAAAGGTAGACCTGCGTGTAGCTAAAATAGCTAAAGCAGAGCACGTAGAAGGCGCTGACAAATTGCTTAAGTTAACTCTTGATTTAGGCGGCGAAACACGCCAAGTATTTGCAGGTATTAAATCAGCCTACGCACCAGAAGACATCGAAGGAAAGCTAACTGTGATGGTCGCTAACCTTAAACCGCGTAAAATGCGCTTTGGAATGTCTGAAGGCATGGTACTTGCGGCAGGCCCTGGTGGTAAAGAAATTTACATTCTTAACCCAGACGACGGCTCTGAGCCGGGTATGCGCGTAATGTAATTATTATCGCTTAAAGCCGCTAATATTTAGCGGCTTTTTTTTCATCTGTTATTTAGCTATTCTAATAAGAATTTTTAACGCCGCTATTCTCTGGTTTACTTCCTGAAAATAATTAAGCATTATTGCGATTTGGTATTACTGCAACAACTTTTGCTAAGTGAATCACCAAGCTTTGCGAGCTAATATACACAAACCAGTTAATATAGCGCACTTGAGGGTAAAAGCCTTGCCCCTGATTACCATAAATCCAAAAAGCACCAATAATGGCATCAGCCAATGCAGCAAGGAAAAGCCCTAAGCTCACCCACACTATTGATTTGGGTGCGTTAATCCCACCATAGGCAACAACTAATACCAGACCCATAAGTCCAACAGCCGTTATCACTAAGCTATAAACCCCTGTCATAGCTAAAATAGTATCTCCTGCCCCCTCAAGATACATAGAAGAGAACGACGCACTACTTAGCACCAACACAACAACAAAAAAAAGTGCACTTTTTATAAGCGACACCCGGCGTTTTATATTAAAAGCTAACACACAGGCTATAAATAAAAGGCTGTAACCAGGTGCAAAAAATAAGATTGAATCCACTAAGTAATCATGTTTTATCAAGGTACTATAGCGATAATAGTGTTGGGGTAAATTAAAATTAACCACATCACCCGCGATACACAACATAAAAGCGCCACTGCCTAAAAGAGCAATACAGCGTAATTGTTGGTCTTTAAAACGTTTAAATACCCAAGCTGACATCGTTACACTATTAAACACAAGTAAGCAGAGCGAACTCAGTGACAACAGCATTAAAACACGTTTATTTTCAGGCGCAAGTAGCCCTATTAACATCACAGCTAAAGCGCACAGCCAAGCTATAAAAGTAATAATTTGATGCGGATGTTTTATAGATAAAGGATTAATTGCACTATCCAGCCTTTTAAAATTAATAACGTTAACTTAGCAAGTTTTTATCGTCCAAGGCTATTTTTTGTTTTGCATGTGCTGTATTTCTTTTTGTGTTTTAAGCCGACATTGCGCTAACTGTTCGAGTCGAATTGCTTTAATAGCGGCTAATGGATCTTGTACATTAAGTCCACCAGCATCATGGTTATTTTGTTGGTTTATTATTTTATTCTCATCGTGCTTATTGTGCATATCTTTTCTCTTGAAACTGTTTATCGATTTTAGGCGCGGTACCTTAAGTAAAAAAGTGCTTAAACGCTAAACGATTTACTTGAAAAACACCTGACACCCTGTATATTAGAACCCTCTAATGTTTGGAGGTGTATTATGCGCGTTATTTTACTTTTTTCCAGTTTATTTATTTCATCCGCTGCTTTTGCTAGCAATGCCGACGAGGCACGACAAACCATTAAGGCATTTTCAAGTGATTTAAAACAGGTACTGGTTAGTACTATGAAACAAAGCGGCCCACTAGCGGCAATAAGTGTATGTAATACAGCTGCACCCGCTATCGCTTCACAACATAGCAATAGTCCTTGGCAAATTAGCCGCAGTGCTTTGAAAACTCGTAGCTCAGATAATCAACCCGATGCATGGCTCAAAAATGTTTTATTAAACTTTGAACAACGTAAGCTCAATGGCGAGCCGGTAGCAAGCATAGAATATCAAGAGCAAAGACCGGATGGCTGGTATTTTGTAAAAGCGATTCCTACTCAAAAAGCGTGTTTAGCGTGTCATGGCAGTCAGATTGACCCAACAGTTTCTAAAAAAATAGCGACTTTATACCCTAATGATCAGGCAACTGATTTTAAACTGGGTGACATTCGTGGCGCATTTGTTGTTAAAAGGGCCAGTGAAAATCACCAATGATAACTCATTAACGATCAGCTATTAAATTTTACTGCATCGGATGCAATACGCTTTTTACGCCTAACATATAAAGTATGTGGCAGCATAAGTAATTGATTTAATAAAATAGCTAATACCAATGCAAACAACACTGCACTCGCGGTTAAAGGAATACCTAACTTAAAGTTATCAAGTGTACTTTGTAATCTGTCAACGCGCTCAGGGGAGAACATATACAGCATTTTTTGTAGTAGATTTCCTTGATCAAAAATAGCCATCCCTTTTTTTAAATCGGCAAATTGCAGTAATGTTTGCTGTTTTTGATTTGCATCGGCTCTGACACTCGGTTCAGTGTTTGCTAAATGGCGGTTTATCATCGCTTGCGTGCTAGAAAAGTTATATTGCTTGGCCGTTTTTGCATAGCCGTCGACTTGCCATTTTGTTGCATGGTATAAGCCCGCTAAATGTTGTTGGTAATGATCACTCAGCTGCGGTAGTTGCAATGAAACAATAAAAGCGCAAGCAAATATTAACTTATCGAACAGGTTAACGATCATAATAATCCCTTGTGCTGCGTTTAATAAAAGTGACTACCGTTAACTATAGCAGGTAGTCGCTTTAGTCTAAATACCATGCGCTGTGCTGCGCTGTTAATCTGCTTGGTGGAATTGACGATGTAGGGCGTGAACCTGCTCAACAAGTGCTGGTACGGGCCCATAAACAGCGACATTAGGAGCAACCGCTTCAATAGGTAACGGGTTAACCGGCGACTTAGTCATTTTGAGCTCGCTAAGCCAGCTAGTTAATTGCGCAGATGAACTGACATACATAATTCGACCTAAACCTACCCATGCGTGTGCTGCGGCGCACATAGGGCAATGTTCCCCTGAGGTATACACAGTAGCCCCAGCGCGTTGCTCAGGGGTCATATTGTTGGCTGCCCAACGAGCAATCTCAAATTCAGGATGACGAGTATGATCGCCACCCGCAACACGGTTACGATCTTCCATACATATATTTCCTTCAGCATCAACAAGCACAGAGCCAAACGGTTCATCTCCTGCTTCTAACGCCTCTTTAGCTAGTGCTACGGTGCGTTTTAAGTGCGCTAAATCAGTCTCGTTCATAATCTGTAAACTCCTTTACTATCACTTTTGGAGATATTTAGTAACGTGATCTGTTTTTCTACTGCGCTAACCATAACGCTTTGATCCCTGCTTTTGCAACACGTACATCCTCACTGCCATGAGCACCGCCAACTCCCACAGCCCCCACCACAGTATCGTTAATATAAATAGGCACCCCGCCATCCAATATTAAAATGTTTTCATCTAAATAACGAAGGTCTGCTGGAATAGTGCCCTCATTTATGCCTTTTGCTATAACTGCGGTTTCTCGCTTTTGCGAATTGGCGGTATAGGCTTTTTTATAACTGGCACGAATAGTATGAACACCGGCACGATGATCGCGAAGTACCGCCAGCGTTTGTCCAGATGCATCCACAACGGTTATTGATACAGCTAAATTGTCTTTGTGCGCCGCTGCAGACACTGCATTGACTATACGCTGTGCCATTTCACCCGTTAATTGTGCCACCATAGCCACATTTTCAAGCTGTTGATTATAAGTATTTATCTGCATTTCAGTTTGTCCAGCAACAGACGCTAATGAAGAAAGTGATGCAATGAGCGCTGTAAAAATAGCCCGTTTTTTCATGGTTTATTTCCTATTGTTAATTAATGACGTTATATCGCTGAACTGGATATAAAAAATTGAAAATAAACAGACCGTGTTTACTCATAAAAGCTTTCACTAGGAGGGTTAATAGCTGGCTTTGCTTTTTATTAAATACCTTTATTGGGATAAGGCAATGACCCACCCTTTTTTAAAATGATCGTAAGCTAGCAACCCGGCGTAATATTTAACCGACAACTAATCAATTTAAAGGAAAGTAACATGTTTAAGAAAATAGCGTCTGTTCTGACTTTTGTATTAGCAAGTTTAACCCTATCTTCAGCAGCTCATGCCGATCACCATGGTATGAAAAAAGATATCGTTGATGTAGCTGCTGCCAATGGTTCTTTTTCAACATTCGTTGCAGCTGTCAAAGCGGCAGGCCTCGTTGATACGTTAAAAGGAGATGGCCCTTTTACTGTATTTGCGCCAACTGATGAAGCATTTGCCAAGCTACCAGCAGGTACCGTTGAAAACCTTCTTAAGAGCGAAAATAAAGACAAGTTAACTGCAATTCTTACCTACCATGTGGTATCAGGTAAAGTAATGGCAGATGTAAAAGCCAGCAACGGCGTGATTCATGTCATTGATACTGTTTTGTTGCCAAAAGAGTAACAATCTAATCTCCACAGCGGAGTAAAATACTAACTCCGCTCACTATTACAAGCACAAAGTATTATTTTCTTTTACTAAATGCCCTCTTTTATACTAGTGATTTTTACACTATATTAAAAGATAATTAAGCGTCTGTTAATATTGAGAAAGTGTTTGTGGAAACAAATAAAAATAATACTACTGTTGAAGATAAACCAACTGAAGATCAAAAGAAGTTTTTCCTCGATTTACTCCCGGGAAAGCTAATTGATATACAATTTAACAATCCCATTCAGGTTCGCTTTAAACTCACTTTAATCGGCTACGACACCGGTAAATATTTAATATTAAAATACCCTGCTCAAGCAGGTAAAAATGATTACAGCGACATTTTAGTTGAAGGTAATGGGGCTATTGTACGTTATATCATTGAAGACGAACGGGGCGAATGTGTTGCTTTTTCAACCAGCATATTAGCGATTTCATTTCGCCCTGAACGATTAATTTATTTAGCTTACCCTAAAAAAATTGAAAGCCGACAATTACGTGAAACTAGCAGGTTGCCTACACACATTCCGGCTAAAATTAGTTTACATAAAGGCGATATTGATGCTGATAATAAAAGCTTATTGCACGGTTTAATTATTGATATTTCTCCGAGTGGTTGTCGCTTTGCTATTCACGTAAGCTCTGGATTTGTTGCACTAAAAAAACGTCAAGTTTTTGTGCATATACTTTCTCCATTAGACAACGAGCCTGTTATTATTACGTCTTACATTAGGAATAACCAAATGAAAGGCAACCGCCTTAGCGTTGGTATAGAGTTTGATGCTTCAGAGCAAGTTAAGCTTAACAAGCTGTTAGAAGCTTACTCGATTGATATTGATTAATGCCTTAAATAATCCTACCTGCAGAAACAGCAATGGCTAACCAATCTTGCTTAGCCATTGTAATAGTTAGTTTTTTATTCTAAACGCTTCAAAAACCGGTCACTTCTTGGCAAGTAGTAATCATCATAATCAAGCGAGACAATCACACGCTCTGCCCGACCAAGCAACTCATCACGTGGAACTAATCCAATGACCCGCGAATCCGCACTGTTATCGCGGTTATCACCCATAACCAGATAATGAACTGCTGCTATTGGTGTTGCCGGAAACTGCACTAAGCTTGCTGCCGATTTGGTAAGCCGTATGGTATGAGCATGCCCCTTTAAGTGCTCAGTTTTATCTAGCCACCGAATACTCTCGTTTAAAGTGCTATAACTTACTTTCTCGCCATTAATGGTCAATTCGTTATTTTGCAATGAAACTATATCACCTGGTGTGCCAATAACGCGTTTTATTAAACGGTTATCCGCCACTTTAGAATCAAATACAATAATATCGCCGGTTTGTGGTTCTGCCAGTCTTAACAGGGATACATGCGTAAATGGTATACGTAAATCATACGCCATTTTATCGGTAAGGATTCGGTCGCCTTCTTCAATAGTCGGTTTCATTGAACCTGTTGGTACTTCGTACCAATCGGCGACGGCACTACGAAACACACTCATTAAAATAATAAAAACAATAGGGCCTGTTGACCTTTGCGGATTGGAATTTGTTCAAACAAGGGGCGATTTAATCGCGGCGCGAGGTTTGTAACCTAGTGGGCTAAGTAAAAACCGAGTAACAAAGAGTTAATCGCCCCTTGGAAGAACCCTTTGGGCAATACCTGTTTGGCATTGATGCTATGTTATCGCCTATTTATGGGGAATAACCACACCACATAGGCTCTGCCTTGCTTAAATACCAAACAGACTACTGCAAATTCAACCTTGAAAGGTTAACAGGCCCTTAAGAACGGTTATTTTTCCAAAATTTATAAAGTCGCTTCATGTTATGACTCTGCTATAGGTTAAGTGTTTATTTGACTGTATAAATGCAGAGCCGTTCAAAGGAGAGTGTAACAAAACATGTTTAGGGATAGAGACATGCATAAAACATGTCTCTAAAGATAGTTTACTGCTGGTTTAACTTGTCTTTCGCTTCTTGTACTTTTGCAAAATCTAAACCTAATTCATCCGTTGCTTCTTTTATTAAATGAGGTTGGGTCATTACTACCGCCATCAATTGCTGAAGTTTTTCAGGTGGTATGCCCAGCTCTTGTACTAATGCCATAGCCATCATTGGGTTTTGGGTAAATGCTTCAAATAATGCCGCTACTTTTTCATCGCTGACATTGTGCTCTTTTAATATTGCAATAATTGGATTCATTATTAACCTTAAAATCGAAATAGTTTGTTAAAGTATATGGCCTCATACAGGGATTAACAATATTAATCCCTGTGGCATTACTTGTTTCACTCTACCAACAATACAACTTTACCTGAGTTTTCATTACCCTCTAAAATGGCATGTGCCTCACTAGCTTGTTGCCATGGCATGATTTTATAAATATTAAAGTCATATTTCTGATTGGCAATATCATCATAAAAGCGCGCTACAAATGCATCTCTTAACGCACGTTTAAACGCGATACTGCGATTACGTAATGTCGAGGCATGAAACGAAATGCGCTTTTGTAATAAGCGTGCAAAATCGACTTCGGCAAAGCGACTATCTAAAAATGCGAGCATCACAATCTGACAATCCATTGCGGCCACTTTGGCATTTTTATTTAAATAGCGGCCAGAAACCGGATCGACTATGGCGTTTGCACTTAAGTTATGTGCCTTCATATATTCAACAAAATCAGTGGTTTTATAATTAATCACATGGTCAGCACCCAAGCTTTTAGCGTGTTCACATTTTTCATCAGACCCTGCTGTTATTACCACCTGTGCACCGGCACTTTTTGCCATTTGAATAGCCGCTCCGCCTACGCCACTGGCACCGGCATGAATAAGCGCCGTTTGCCCTGATTGTAGTTTTCCTAACTCAAAGAGTGCGCCAAAGGCAGTTAAATACACTTCACTAATAGCAGCACCTTGTGCCATAGAAATATTATCTGGCAATTCCATTAATTGCTGCGCATCTACCGCGACATATTCACTGTAGGCACCACCGGCACATAGAGTAAAAATACGCTTATCTTGCCATTTAGGGTCTACCTCACTGCCAAGCTCACACACGGTACCTGCACATTCGAGTCCTAGAATAGGGCTATCCCCTTCAGGAGCAGGATACTTACCTTGGCGCTGCATACAATCGGCGCGGTTAACGCCAATCGCTGCTACTTTTACCAATACTTCATTACTGCTAATCTTCGGCTTGTCGGTTTGTTCAAACGCTAACTGCTGATCTTGATGTGAAATGTACTGCATAAATCTCCTCGTATTTTATTCTATTTGATTTTCGCCATACTTCGGCTTCAACTAACTCGTTATTTACTGTGTAATATGATTAAAGTGTGTAGTGGTTAGTAATTTTATTGATGTAACCTCGGGGTTTTAGCACTGGCAAACACAAAGCCTGACAAAAAAGCGAAGCCAACTAATTTAAACTCATAATACTCCTTTTGGAGTTAACAGCGCCTTAAGCACAAAAATTCAGTGCTGATTTAATCAGTGTATTGGCCTTTGTGGACTAACCTTTGTTCAATTTGGCCGAACTCGTTGGGCAGTACATGTTCTGCATTTATGCTGCGTTATCAGCAATTGCTGGGGAAGCCTTGTCTAAAAACACAACTTCAAATTTAACCTTGAAAGATAAACAAAACTATAAATTATTAAAGCGCCAGCTTTGTTTATAAGGATATACATCAGGAAGCTGACCTTGCTCAATACCTTGCTGAGTCATTTGCCAGTACTTTGCCGTAAATAAGTCACTATGATAATGATTAAAATGGCTAAAGGCACTGCTGCTGGCACTAAAAAACACCTTAAATTGACTCGGGAATATATCATTTTGGTCTATGTCAAAATAAGAATATGAGCTTATTTCCTCTAACGCGTTGTCAGTATTTGGCACTTCTCTAAAATTACAATCAGTAAGAGGGCAAATTTCATCGTAATCATAAAATACCACTCGCCCCCAACGTGTCACACCAAAGTTTTTCATTAGCATGTCACCGGCAAAAATATTAGCACTGGCAAGCTCTTTAATCGCTTTACCATAATCAACCATCACCTGCTGCAGTGATTTACTGGTACATTGACCGATATATAAATTAAGCGGTGTCATTTTTCGCTCAACATAGACATGTTTGAGTATTAACGCTTTGCCCGAAATAATTAAGCTATCACCAATGTGTTTTTTCATTTGTGTAAGCAATTCATCACTAAAACGACTTAAATCAAAGGCTAGGTATCTAAATTCATGAGTATCAACTAATCGCCCTACTCTATCAGCCTGTTTTACAAAGTTATATTTATCTTTTACGTGCTGTTTTGTCGCCGTTTTTGGTGCACTAAATTTATCTTTTATTACTTTGTACACATAGTCTAGGCCATCAATTGTAAAAACAAGCATCACCATACCTGGTGTACCTGGCGCTAAATGATATTTATATTGCTCGGGGCTACTTTTAGTCGTGTCCACCTTATAGCGATAAAATTCTGTTTTCGCATGTTTAATAAAACCTATCGCATTAAACAATTCAAACCGTTGTTTGTGAGGCATTAACACACTTAAGTAATCTACATACCTTGCAGGTTGGTCGGTATCTACCATAAAGTACGTGCGCGCAAAGCCAAATAACAAGCTCAGCTGATCAGCACCCATCATCACAGCATCAATTGTAAGCCCGTCAGGGGTATTTAAAATGGCTATTGCAAAGGGCATATTATCGCCATTTTTAGCAATACATCGTCCTATTACATAACACGCTTTATTTCGGTAAAAGTGTGAATTGGCGTACTCAATATAGCCGTCATTTAAACTTATTAGCTCATACACTTGTCTGCATTGTTGCTGCGCCCCTTGGGTTAACGTTGCTTGTAGTTTAGCTAAGTCCTCGTTTAAATTTTTAAATGGCACTCTAAACACTTGTTCATTGACTAAAGTTTTAACTGCGCTATCAAAGCCTTCTTTTAAGGAAATACGACTCACAAGCCCTTCATAAGAACGTGGTTGCCCCCGGTACTTTGCTTTTAAGACAAATAAATGCACCGTACGAATTTTTTTATCATCCCAAATAGCGCCAAAAGTAGAATTAAAAAACGTATGTGCAATTGGCTGGTTTTCATGCTCTTTAACCATTTCGCCATAAATATTTTTTGCTCGTTGCCATGTTTGTGGACAGTTTAGTTCATCATAGGCAATCACTTTAACGGCCTCACTCACCTGCTTTACTTGACGCTCATACACTTGCAAGCGCGCTCGCATTGCCGCTTGCACCTCATGATATTGGCGTTGTTCAAAGCGACTTTGTGCCCCTAAGGTAATATTTAAGAACTGTGCAAACATAGCTTCAAAGCCAGCAAATACAGCGCGTGCTAACTTAGTGGCTATGAGTTCTTGTATAGGATTGTGGGTAGACGTTAACGACGTGCTAGGCATAGTATAGGCGCTTCTATTTTTAGCAATTATGCTGATTATTTTTTATTAGAGGTTTACACCTTAGCAAGCACGCTTTAATTTAGATAATTAATACAGCAAATAAATAAAATTGATCATATGAATATAAGAAATGTCGATCTCAACCTACTCGTCTATTTAAATGTATTAATAGATGAAAAAAGTGTGTCTAAAGCGGCCAATAAACTCGCATTAACACAACCGGCTATGAGCAATGCGTTAAAACGCCTAAGAGACTTATTTGACGATCCTTTGCTTGTTCGTGCAGCTGGCTCCATGACCCCAACAGCTAAAGCCCTTGCCCTCAAGCCCGAAATTGAAGCGCTGTTAAAAATGGCAGAAGAGATCACGCAGCCCAGTGAGCAGTTTAATCCGGCTACCGCCAACGTGACGTTTCGTATTATGGCAAACGATTATATAGAATCGACGCTAATTGCCCCCTTTATTTGCGAGCAGCTAGCTAAAAATCCGGGCATTGACTTCGATGTACTTAGCCCCAGCGACGTGAACCTACAGGATATGGAAAAAGGCACTATCGATTTGGCAATAAACCGTTTTAATGGTCTGCCGCGCTCTTTTCATCAAGCTACTGTATGGCGAGATAACTACTGTTGTTTAACCCATCCACATAATCCATTTTTAAACGATGCAAACTTAGACCAATACTTAAAAAGTGAACATATTTGGGTTAATCGAGCCGGCTGGGGGCCCGAACCCGCTGTAACCAATAAATCAGGTAAACAAAAATTAGGCTGGGTCGATGAGGCATTATGGCAATTAGAACAAACACGTAAAATACGCGTATTTACTCGTCATTACATGATTGCCAGTTTACTGTGTCAATCTGAGCAACTTATTGCAACCCTTCCGCGTCGTCAAGCAAAGCTTTTAACTAGCCATACTAATTTAGTGATTAGCCCTGTGCCATTTCAAATCGTCCCCATAGAAATAAAAATGATATGGAGCCCGTTATTACATCATACACCAGCGCACCAATGGCTTAGACGCGAGTTGTTGGCGTTTGCAAATACAGTGATTGATAGGTAAAGAATTAAAATATTGATCAAATCAATATCAGTTATTGAAAACAATAATTTCATTAATATTACACTTAGCGCTACAGTGAAGTTAAGCCAACAAACTAAGAGTAATAATTATGCAAACATCAGCAAGCTTCACACAACAAGACGGATTATTCATTGATGCAAATTTACATCAATTCATTGAACAACAATTGTGTCGTAAAACAACACTTCAAACGCAACACGTTTACCAAGCGTTAGCCACGCTAGTTGATGAGTTTGGGTGTGCATGTCGTAAAACCAAACACCAAGAAAACGACATTCTCGACGTGAATACTTTATTAAATGCATATCAACGTAAAAGTCATCCACATTGTCATGTAGATGCACAAACAACCGCAGCCGTTCTAGATGAATACTGTTGCCAAGTGCCTGCGATTATTGTGGTTGCTTTAATGGATACGCTTAGTGGCACACTCTGTGAAGAGCCAAGCGCCCATAAACTTTACCACAGAGCTGCAGAGCTGACAGAGCGTCCATGCGTTCATCGCGAGCAAACAGCTAACGCCTCTGCAGCGTAAAATGCTGCCCTTTAAAAGTGCTCGATAACCTTGTTGGCAAATTGTTTGCAACTTAAGGTTGTCGAGTTATGATTTGATTGAGCTAAATCAAATGTAACCTGTCCACTGGCAAATGTGCTTTCAAGCGCGTTTTCAATTAAACAAGCAGCCTCACTCCATCCCATAAACTTAAGCATTAGCACCGCACTTAATAAGCTACTGCTCGGATTTGCCTTATCTTGCCCTGCTATGCGCTCAAATGTACCATGTGTGGGTTCAAAAAACGCAACTTCGGTATTTAAGTTTGCCGTCGGCATAATCCCTACTCCACCGACTTGTGCACTGAGCATATCGGCTAAAAAGTCTCCGTTTTGATTAGTAGTGGCCACCACATCAAATTGGCCAGGATCCATTAAACACTGCTGAAGCATATTATCGGCAATCACTTCTTTAATAACCAGCGGCGGTAAATCAGCACGTTGTATTTCAAGCCAGCGCCCGTTTTGATGCTCAACGGCAGCGTATTCACGTTTGGCCAGCGTAAATCCCCAGCGCTTAAATGCGCCATCGGTAAACTTAAGTACATTGCCTTTATGAACTAAAGTGAGTGATTCACTATTATTTTTTAGGGCATAATTAATTGCATAGCGTATTAATCGCTCTGATCCCTCTTTAGAGATATTTTTAATACCTAAACCACATTCTTGGGTAAAACGAAGCCGAGTTACGCCCATTTCTTCACATAAAAAATCGAGCATTTTTTCACTTTCAACACTGCCCGCTTGCCACTCAATTCCTGAGTACACATCTTCACTGCTATCACGCAGCACGGTAATATGCGTGGTAAATGGGTTTTTTAAGGGTGACGGTAATGCACTAAATCCTTTAATGGTTCGCATATTTACATACAAATCCATTTCATGACGAAGCGCGACATTTAGCGAGCGAAATCCGCCTCCAAGCGGTGTTGTTAAAGGGCCTTTAATCGCGATTTTACAATCTCGTACTGCATTAATCGTTTCTTGAGGGAACCAATCACCGTCATAAAGCTTGGCAGCTTGCTCACCATTGTAAACTTGCATCCAATGAATTTTGCGTCTTGCGCCATAACTATGCTCTATGGCGGCATCCACTACTTTTCGCATCACTGGCATCACATCGAGGCCGACGCCATCACCATCAATATAAGCAATAATAGGGTGTTCGGGTATATGCCACTGTCCTTGTTCATCAATGAGTATATGTTCACCATTTTCTGGCACAGTAATATGTTGATATTGCATTGTTAACACCTAGAAAAACATCCTCTTTTCATTAAAGCATGTTCGTTAATAGGTGTCTGTAATTGCATTTTTATAATTGATATCACCGCAGCGAATAACTGCACGGTATTCACTATTAGTAAAAATAAGGGAACGATTTTTTTACCAAGGTGGCATCAGGCATTTTATTTAACACCCGACCAAATAGAACATTACTGAGTAGAGCATAACTGCAGATTAATTTTAACCACCGGATGATTATAAAATTAACCTGCTAAGTGAGATTATTTATAATAGGCAAATAAGTATTTATTAAAGCTATATTGACTTTGTATAACCGCAATAAAAAATCCTGCCTTACCATCTAAAAAGCCACGTCTTAAAAAATAATGGCGGATAAAGGCAAAAAAAGCGGAACTACTTGCCTTCAAGAGTGATGGTTTTTTACCCTTTTTTTCCATTTGCTCTGCACCTATGTGCGCATAATGGTTTCTTTTATTCATATAGCCAAAAATATCTTCATGCTGAAAATGTAATATATTTTCTTTCAACTCAATTGGTTTACAATCAAGCATTACAACAGACTCATGCACTAAGTTTTGGTTATAACCTGTTATTTTTTTATTGTAAATACGCGCAATACGATCAGGATGCCAGCCGCTGTGTCTAATAAATTGGCCACAAAAATACGTTAAACGGTTAAGCTTTAAAATATTTTTCTCATTGCATTTTGCCAATGTCGTTATTATTTCTTCCTTTAAACGCTCACTGACAACTTCATCACAGTCAATTGCAAAAATCCAATCGTTAGTTGCTAATGCTTCTGCCCTTCGTCTTTGCTCACCAAACCCTTGCCAGTCATCACGCACAAATACTTTATCTGTGTATTTATTTGCAATAGCACGTGTTTCATCAGTGCTACCTGAATCAAGTACAATGATTTCATCTGCCCACTTTACTGACTCTAAACAACGCTCAATTTTATCCTTTTCATTTTTACATATAATACAAACAGATAGCTTCACAAAATTTCCTTTTTAATAACGCTGTATTTTAAAAATTATCTTCCTATTATAAACAGATCATAACAACACAGGAAACAAGGCTTTAAAAAGTATGGTTTTAAGCTTCTAAAATAACGTCAATTGTATTGAGTAAAGCCTCTACTTGATGTCTATCAAGCACGGTGTTAGCGGATTTTAATCGTTTTTCAAACTCAACAGCTTGTTGATACAGTGCTTGGCATTCAAACATCCCTGCTGTTCCTTTGATCATATGTACGCTGCGTGCAAAACCGGTTATATCACCCTGCTTAAATTGAGACTGTAATGTGTGTTTTTGTTTTTTTAATCCTTTAATGTATTCTTGCTTGAGTAGTGCAAACTCATCATCAGGCAGCTTAATATTTTCGCATATATCAATATCAAGATAACTTGCGATTTTACTACTAAAACACCGTCTATCGATGGGTTTGGCAATATGGTCGGTAAAACCTTGTCTTAAATAACGATCGACTTCATGCTTCATCGTGTTCGCAGTAAGCGCAACAATCGGTGTTGTTACTCCTGTTGCTTGCATAATACTAATTGCTTGTTCACCATCCATAATTGGCATTTGAATATCTAATAAAATTAAATCAAATTGTTCATCAAGTGTCGCTTGCGCAGCATCTCGGCCATTTTCTACTGTCACCACGGTTAAACCCATTCGTTCTAAAATCCGCTTAATCAGCTGTCGGTTTTCTGGGTGATCTTCAGCCACGAGTACCCTACCAATCAAATTTCGCTGGTTACTATTTATAGGGAGCTCTTTGTTTTGTGACTTACAAATATCGTCAAATGCGTTAACCCATTTTGTATGAGCCGTTGTATGCAGTGCCATAGTAAAACAAAACTCACTGCCGCTTCCGAGCACAGAATAAACCGTAATATCGCCATCTAGTTTAGTTGCTAGGCTTTTTGAGATATTTAACCCAAGTCCAGTGCCACCGTATTTGCGAGAAATCGACGAGTCAGCTTGATGAAAGGGAGTAAACAAGTCTTTTTGCTCACTGTCGGTCATACCAATTCCCGTATCTTTCACTTTAATAATTAGTTGTTTTTTATTATAGCTAACCGTTAGCTTTATATAACCTTGGCTGGTAAATTTAAGCGCATTGGTTGCTAAATTTAATAATATTTGTCTCAATCGAGTTGGATCTGAGACTATCCAATCAGGTAGCGGAAATTGATAATCAACTTTAAATTTTAAGCCTTTATCACGGATTTGTTTTCCTAATAACGATTCGATTTCAGCAATAGTGGCAAACAAGTCCGTTTCAACTAGCTCTATCTCTAGACGGTTAGCCTCAATTTTTGACATATCCAAAATGTCATTAATTAAGCCAAGAACATGACGACTATTTTGCAAAATCACCCGAATGCCATGGTTTCTCTCATGAGGCTGTATATCACCTAAAATAATACCATCAGCATAACCAATGATTGATGTCATTGGGGTGCGAATTTCGTGGCTCATATTGGCTAAAAATCGACTTTTAGCTTCACTTGCATCACGAAGTTCTTCAGCTAATTGTTGTAACTCTTGAGTACGCAACTGTACTTTGTGTTCTAAATTTTTAGTCAATTCAACATTCTCATGGTGTAAAATGCTAAATTTATTTGCCACGGCAAAAGCAAGTAGCACTGCATCGAGTGCGGTACCAATGAGCCCAAGTAAATAGAGATCCATCTTTATGGGTTCAATTAGCCCTAAATTAGTTAAATTGCCGACCATATTAGGAATGGTCATCGCCAAATACGCTAAAACAAAATAGCGAGCGGGCTTAAAGCCACTTAACCAACTTCGTATACCAACAATCATACCCAGGCACAAAGTAGCCCCCGTTACTAAAGTAGCCCATATAAAGCCAAAACCTGGCCAAATGATTGCAAATGGAGTACCTGCGGTAGCAATAATGCCCAAGTAAATTGAAAACCGTGATAATTGAGGAGACGTTTCCTTTAATTTAAGTAAGCTGTTAAAAAATAAGATATTTGTGATGGGAATTAAGGTAAAACCTAGCCAATGAAAATGGGCGTTGTAAAAACCAAAAATTTGATCTGGTATATGAAAAAACTGACTCCAAGCTAATACCCAGCACGCGGTAAACAGAGCGTAATACAAATGGGTTTTATCTCTATCACCCAAGTAAATAAGAAAATTGTATAAACCTAATGCAATACCAACCCCAAAGCACAGCAGCATAATCATGTTATCTGATGTTTTTTTCACAAAAAAATCATCATAAGGTGAAAGCACTAATTTAGGTGGGGTGTAAAAGTATTCACTTTGAAATTTTGCAATTAACATATAGGGACGAGTAGGCGTCAGCTCAATTCTATTACCATAATGAAATGCAAACTCATTAGGGTAAATGCCACCCGTTGTATAACGATTTATTGGCTCATCAAAATTCGACATATCATAAATACGCGTCTCAATTTTTGAAAGCAGTGTGTTATAGGGATACAACACAAGTTCATTTAAATCAGTTTTGTTTTCCAGCTTAATCACAAACCAAAAACTACCACCAAAAAACGATGTTCTCGACTGTGGTTGCTTTTTTTCAAGCCACGTTTCTATATCGCTATGATCTCGGGGAAAAGCGCCATCAGTGACTTGAAATACACTGCCTTGATTAAGCAAATCAGTATCTTGTTGTTTCAAAGTATAAGCAAAAGGCTCAAGTGCATTTGCCACTGCTAAATTGCTAAAGCATATAAATACACAATATATAAATAGCTTTAGAGCTGCCTTTATTGGCATACTTTGCACCTTAAATTAAAACTGATAACTAATATCCAAGCCAAAACGCCGACCTTCACCCTTAAAATCTTCAAGCATGCCAAGAAAAGAACTTAAATCAAATTTTAAGTGACTGTAATGAGTACCAAACAGGTTTTTACCCCAAATGGCAACCCCCCAGTTATCGTGTTGATAGTGTATATTGGCGTTAAAAATACTATAGCTGTCTTGCATCGCATAGGGGTTTTGATTCTGATCAAAATAGTAATCGGATTGATAATCAACTAATAATTGAGTAGTTAGTGGGTGATTAGCCACCTCAAGAGTGTATTCAATACCCGCACTGAGATTCCATTTTGAGGTAAACGGCAAACGATTATCAGTTAACGCGTTCCCTAGTGGATCAACATATTCTTCAAACTCTGCATGAGGTATATAACCCATAGCAAACTTAACATTCAAATTATTGGTCAGCCAATACTCAAGATCAGCTTCTAAACCGTAAATAATAGAGTCAGCCACATTTTCTAATAATTGAATTGGCGGGCTCTGCTCAGATGCTGAAGGCTGATTCATAAAGACTTGTTGATCATTATAATCATAATAAAATGCAGCCCAGTTAAATCGAATACCCTGCTCTGGCCACCAGGACTTTGATCCGATTTCATGTGAGTTTAACCGCTCTTTTTGATAGTCAGCGAGTTGGGCCTGTTCAACCGATGATAAAAAGCCACCGTTATAGCCTCCGCTTTTGGCGCCATTAGCAAAACGATAATAGGCGTAAGTTGAATCATCGACTTTAAAGTTCACTCCTAACTGCCCTGAAATGCCATTATCTGACTGCTCTCCCTGAACACGATAAAATGGAACCTTAACCCCCGTTAAATCGTTAGCATCTAAAATAACATTAAGCTGTGACACTGAGTCGTAGTCTAACGATTCATAAGAGTAACGAAGCCCTGCAGTGATCAACCAATCTTGGTTTAATTGATAATCGAGTTGCGTAAACGCAGCCATACTCTTTGTGTTTATTTTATTATTATAAAAAAAAGTAGCGGTTAAATCTGTCGATAAAATTCCCCGATAGTCGCGTAAAATATCATTTACATTATCTTGAACAATAGACTCATCAGCATAATATATTCCCGTCGTTAAAAAATGCTCACCTAACTGAGATTGCAATCGCAATTCTTGCATCACCAAATCAGTATTTAACCCTAAGTTGCCCTCACATAACTGTGCGGGAGAGCCATCACAATTAAAAGCATGGTCCCGTTTTAATTTGTTATAACTGCTTAAAAAAACAAGCTCATTGTGTGTGTCTAATTGCCAATTAGCATGGGCGCTAATGCCCTTACCATCTGTTTTATGAGGCGAATTATTATTTACGCTGACTGTATAAAAATCATCACTGGCATCATTAAAGCCAAAATTATCAAAACAGCTGGTTGAACCCGCTTGTGCTGGCGAGCATCGCTCTCCTGTTAGTGGATTAGCAACAATTCCAATACTGCCAACCGGCTGTACTATGCCATCCCAATCGGCAATATGCCCTTTTATCAATAGCTGTACCGTGTCAAAATCAGCTAAAAAGGAAACTCGGCCATTCGTTTGTCGCATGCCAGCTTTCGGTGAGTCGGTAAAAATATTGTTAGTGGAATAATCATAATCTTGATGATTAAGCGCTATACGAACGGCAGTGTTTTCACTAAGTGCTGAATTAAACATAGCATCAACACTGGTCGCATTGTTATTAGCAATGCCGGTGCTTAAATAACCACTTTGTTCAAACTCAGGGCGTTTAGAGCGGATTAAAATAGCGCCCCCAGTAGAGTTGCGACCAAATAAAGTGCCTTGAGGACCACGCAAAATATCAATTTGTTCAATATCAAATAAATTAACAATTTGGTTACTTGCAGAGCCAACAGCAATGTCATCAACATACATCGCCACAGGGGATGTATTCGCCGTATTGTAATCAACTAGCCCTACACCACGAATGTTAACCGCTGGCGGTGTGCCTTCCGCTGCGTTTTGACTAATTTTTAGATTAGGAGCAAATACAGACAACTCTGTCGAATCTTTAACGTGTTGTACTTGAAGATCATTACCTTTAATGGTGCTTACAGAAATGCCAACTTCTTCAATTTTTTGCGCTCTTTTTTGCGCATAAACTTCTATGATTTCCATATTACGCGCATTCGCACTTTCATCATCTACAAGTACTTTCGCCTGCAGTGGCAGTAAAAAGCCTGGTAAGCATATCAACCCTATTTTCTTATTGAGAAGCTTGCCTTTATTTTTCATTTCTTGTGACCTTTACGCTAAACAAATGTAAACAGCATGTTTAATTATATACTAATCAATCGATAATACGGTTATATGAATAATATTTTAATGTTTGAGGGCTGCAAATGCATCTTCGCCACTAATGTGTTGTGGGTAACCTACCATTGCTCTTGCTGTTTGCATACCAGCCATGACAGCCGCTTCAACACAACCGGCATTAACGACTGTTTTTATCCAGTCACCGGTAATAAAAAGATTGGTAAATTGTGTTTCATCGGTTGCCAGACGATATTGACTTGAGCCTGCAACTGATAAAACATATCGCTCACTGGGATCCACATTTACCCGCCAGTATTGAGCATTTAATCGTTCATCCCCTGATAACTGAGAGCCATGTAAAACAGACCAATCAAATTGATTATTTTGATACGCTAATGGCCATAAAGACTGCATATTATTTTCTAGCATATCTTTAAGATTAGCTTTTACTTGCGATTTTGCTTGAATAACAAATTGATGTTCACTTTGTGGCGGGTAATAGTCACAAGGAAAAACACTGTAAAAGTAAGCAATGTTTTTAGGAGGACAATCGATAGGCCATTGCTCTTTGTCGATTAAATTCATCATCGCAGCCCATGTATCAAATGGTTCGCTAAAGCCACTGAGAATGGGGCCTTCTTTGCTAGGTGGCCTATATTGCCAACCTAATTGCTCGTCAGTCTTACTAAGCCATAATTGGGCTGCCTGCGTTGCCACCGTTTTGACTTGTTTTGCTTGAGCTGCAAAATTTGTATCCCATACTAATAACGAAGGGCATACATGCTCAAGTGAGGCAACAGATACGCCAAGAATCATCCTGCCAAAGTCATCTTTGTAGCGTAATTTTTTTATTGGCAGGGGCTGCCCAAAATGGTTTTCATATTTAGCTGGCCAGTCAGACCAAAAAGATTCTAAATTAATATTATGCTGTTTTAATAGTGCGGCTTGTTCACTATTAATTTGCGCATAAAGCGGCTCACTTGGCCAACAAGGTAGTTTTTTCACATCAACAAGTGGTTGATATTCAGCGCCTGATTTCAAAGTAACTTGTTGCTGTAACTTAATTATCTCAACAAAACGTTCACCCTGCTCATTTAGGCTGGGTTCCAGGTTTTGCAATTGATGGAAATATTCAAACTTAACCCCTCTTTTTTTTAGTAGCTCATACAGTGGAGCAAAAATGACATCGCCCATCCCCGCTTGCATTTTCCACATGACGCCACCGCGATAACACAGCGCAATACGTAACATAGCCAGTGATGCAACACCGGCTTCAACATTAGGCTTACTGATGTCTCCATCAGCGTAAGCAAATACTAAATCATAAAATCCCCGTATTGGCGCAGAGTTAGCGCTGTAATGCTCGTTAGCCCCATTTCTTATCAGCCACTGTCTAAAATCAAATTTGTTTATGACCCCAAACCCATCTCGATATACTTTGTCTTTGACCAGGCCAACCAACATTGCAATAGCAAGGTCTGCACAAATATATAATCGCCTAAGCTGCGCATTATTGTCTAATAACTCAATCATTTCGCTATTTAGCCAACGCTTTAGTTTTCTAACTATATACCAAATGACAAGGCCATCTTTTTTCTCTTGTACTTGGGGTTTTAATGTATTGTCAGCGTGAGCAAACTGATTTAATTTACTTATTAATAAGCTGGGAGTAGAGGCTATTTCACTCGAGTATTGTTTTATATCATCAGCAAAGTGTTGCCAAGTTTCCTCTGTATCATCAACCAAGTCCGCTATTTGTTGATGTAAATGGCGTAATAAAGACTGATCACGAGATTTTTTTGTGCTCAAATTTATATTTTTATTGGCTTTTTTTGCGGCTAATTGTAAATCCAGTATCCACTTTTTTAGCCAAGCTAGGGTCATTTTAATAAAGTCCCATGGCGTAATATCCAAACTACCCTCCGCAGGATTTCCAGGTAATAAGGGGAAATCTATTGGCCATGTTTGCCATTGATCATTAATATATTCTTCTAGTGCTATAAAACTATGCGGCTTTAATGCTTGCTGCCATGTAGATAAAGGTGAATCGACTGGGCGTTGTAACTGAGTGTAAACCGTTTCTATTGTTTTAAAGCTATTTACATAAGCACCAAACCATACATGCAAGCCATGCTCTTCAATACGCTGCCCACGAGCCGTATTACGGCCACTTGCGCCTTTACCACCTAAACGCCAACCTTGTTGGTATACAGTAATAGTTCGATGCTGTTGCCAATCACGCTGCTCGGTTAAATACAGTGCAGCAGTCATAGCCGATACACCGCCACCAATTATCACAATTTTTTCTTGGCCCATGATAAATCCTTCTCAGCAATTTAAATCTTAGTTGCGGCTAACTGGTCAAAATCCATTTGAACATAAAATGGTAAGTGCAGCGCTTGACTACCTAACTTCAGACCAAACATATCGGCAAGGGGGAAACTATCTAATTTATTAAGATGTAACGTAAACTCAGGTTTCAGAAATTTAAAGCGATGTATTTTTTTAATCATAGAGGGTGAGTGCATTACGCTTTGGTATACCGCTGAATCACTACTGCCATAGGGAAATTGCTTAAACAATATTTGATCCATTTGTGGATTAACAAACCCACTCAATAGCTGCTTTAATAATGACAAATCAATGCCTAAATGTTTACGAGAAAACAAATTTGCTACTTGCTCGCCAAAATCATCTAGGACAGAGAAAAAGTCATTTTCGTGCCCCTGAGAGTTTATTATAATTGTAAATAACTCATGCATTTGCAGCTTTGATTCAGGCGAAAAATGATCAAAGCATTCTAAAGATAGTGAAAAATTCGAAAGCTCAGTTACACACTCGGGCATAATGTAATCACATAAATATTTATTATAGCCCCACGTTTCGCGACCATTTATGAGTGCATAAATGTTATTAACGCAGATAAATGCAGGATACCAATATAGGTAGGTTATATCCTCATCTTCAACTTTAGCGACAGGCAACCAGATGATAATATCTGTTTCTTGCATCCAACCATGCTGATCGAAAGGCGGTGTCATTGAGGCTATTTTTTCAATATCTGTAAATGTAATAAGTGCAAACTCGCCAAGTATTTTAAAACGAATATTCCCTTTAACGCCTACGTTTAGCGTTGAATCAATATATCTTTGTGATTTAGCTAATTCTACCTCAGCAAAAAAGCCATACATATTCGCATTGTCATACGACAGGCGGCTTTGCTATTGGATTAGATAAAAAATGTTGATATGGCGTAGATAGTGAGCTCATTTGACCCCCTCAGTTAAAAACTGAGTATAGTCAGATATATTCGGGTCTGTTGACCTTTGCGAATTAATATTTATGGCTATATGTGAATTCCACGCGATTCAAAGTATTTTAATAAATTGCTTGCAAAGTAAAATGTTGTGAAGTAGTATCGCTGCTTGGCTATAAAAAGCCCTAGCGGTTAACCTCTTTACCCTGATCCAGTAAGCCCCGCAAAACGTATATTCAAAAGCTAAGTTATTGTACGGCGAGAACCCCTATTAATACCTTGATGATTTATTTTTAATATCATCGTAAAAGTGTCATAAAGATCGTCAACACTGTAATGAAGCTAAACACAATTAGATTATTTATCATCTGTAATGTGCTTTAAGAAAAAGCCCAGAATAAATAACAAAAATAAAGTGAGTTTTATTATGTCATACAAATATAACGGATCTATGATCCAAATAGCACATCCAGTGCAATCAATTTCGGTTAACAAACATCGTGTAATCTTTAGCGATACACAAGGTTTGAAAAATGCATTGTTTCAAAAAGCAAGTGATGCACGTCAATTTGTAAAGTGGCTCAAGGCCAGCTAATTATCATTGATAAGTTAAACACTTATAAATAAATCTAAATGCCAGCGTGAAGCTGGCATTTTACTTTTTGGTGTATTATTGACTACACTTAAATCCTTGTTTATTTATTCGTTGTAGTGCAAATGCGGTTTTCGTGGTTAATACTGTTAGTCTGTGTATTTTTAAGCACAAAGTGTAATGCCAGAACAATAAAATGGTTAACACATGATTTTGCGCCCTACTACATTATAAGCGGGCCGAACAAATCCCAAGGTCGTGACGAAAGTATTATTTCGCTTTTAGAACAGCAGCTGCCGCATATTACCTTTGAAAGAGTGATCATCCCCTCAGGTAAAGTGATTCAGGAACTTGCCAACCTGCAGTCTAATGCCTGTGCTTTGTCGCTCTATAGGAATAAATACCGCGAAGAGCGTGTTTATTTCACACATCAAAGCTCTACAGCAGGGCTTTCGCCATCAATTGCCATGCATACCAAGCTAAGTAGTGCGCTAGAGATTGAAGACGCTAAACCAGTGTCATTAACCAATTTATTAGTTAATAAAAAGCTTACCTTAGGTGTATCTATGAATCGCTCCTATGGCAGTGAAATTGATAAAATAATCAACACCACACCCGGTATAAATCTGGTCATTCGACCAACTCGCGATACCCTCAGTACGTTAACATATATGCTTAACCTTAAAAGAATTGATATTTTATTAGGTTACCCAAGTGAACATTATTATTTAGCAAAAACAATGGGCTTTACTGATAATTTAACCCAGCGGATGCTCACTGAAGCACCAGAAATAAGTTACGGTTACATTGGCTGTACTAAAAACGAGCAAGGTGCAGAAGATATTGCTACGCTTAATCAACAACTCAAACTGATTAAGCAAACTGAAGACTATAAACAGGTATTAACCCGGTGGCTACCAAGTCATTTAAAACCCAAATTAGAAGCACATTTACAATAATAAAAAGCTAAGCGTATTACTAATTAGCGCTTAGCTTTTTTAAAATAGTCTTACTGGCGAATACCTTCAATAAATAAACCAATATCAACATGGGTAGATGCTGGGCCTAAGTTATAGTCAATACCGTAGTCGGCCAGTTTTAAGCTAGTTTCTCCTTCAAAACCAACACGGTAACCACCCCATGGATCTTTACCTTCACCAATTTTATCTATTTCAAAGGTAATTGTCTTCGTAACACCGTGTAGAGTAAAGTCACCGGTTACAGTGGCTTCTTCACCGTCTTCGTCAAACTTAATCGCTGTACTCTTAAAGCTTGCCTGTGGGTATTTGCTTACGTTTAAAAAGTCACTACCACGTAAGTGTTTATCACGTTCTGCGTGATTTGAATCTAGGCTTGCCGTATCAATATTTACACTAATTTGAGACGCATTTGGATTTTTAGCATCGTAGTTAAATTTGCCATCAAAGGTGTTAAAACGCCCGTGCAGCCAGCTGTAGCCTAAATGTTTAATCTTAAAGTTTACAAAAGCATGCGCACCTTTTGTGTCAATAACATAATCTGCGGCATTCGCAGTGGTCGCTGTCATAAACATCGCTGCTGATAACGCTGAAGTTAAAAATAATTTTTTCATTTTAATCATCCTTTTGTAATGTGATCATTCTAATTAATGTTTTATCTTTATCGATAAAGTGATGTTTTAGCGCACCTAACACGTGCAATACTACAAATCCAATTAATAAGCATGCGCTATAGAAATGGATTTGCCCGGCTATATCAGCCTGAGAATCAAACGCAAAGTCGATAGCTTTTACATAAAAAAAGCCAAATACTTCTATGGGTCGTCCATCAGCCGTCGAAATTAAATACCCTGACACCATAATGATCAGTAAAAACAGATACATTAAAATATGTGCTGTTTGGGCTAATTGATTTAACTGCTTGTTACTGCCAATAGGACTTGGTTTAACACTAAAGTGTCGCCATAACAGCCTAAAAACAAAAACCGCTGCTAAGCTAAGGCCAATGCTTTTGTGTAGGTCTAATGATCCTTTATACCAACTATCATAATAAGTCAGCTCAACCATATATAAACCTAAACCAAACAGACCAAACACGGTCAGCGCCATTAGCCAGTGTAAAAATATAGCCACCACGCCATAGCTGGTTTTTGAGTTTTTAAACATTCCCTACTGCCAATCTCTTATTTAGTAATAACACTACGATATAATGATTAAGTGGTGATTGAAATAGCATATGCAAACACTCATCGTGCGTATATGCACAGTAAAATGTATAAGGTTAATATAATTGCAAATGACGTTGAGAAGGGATTAGCTAGCAGCTGACTCGTTAAGAGACACGTATATTTGGCTATCAGGTTCAACCTGTAAGCAGGCAATCAGGCCCTCTTTTATTAGTTCTAACATAGCGATAAAACTAACAACAACCCCACTGCGTCCCTCTTCAAAGGTAAATAATTGAGTAAACGCAACAGGCGCTTTTGATTGGGATAAGGTATTTAAAATCAAGCTCATGCGCTCACGCGTTGAAAGGGTTTCAGCGCTAATTAAATGATGCTCGAATGTTTTTGCACGCGCCATGACATCGCTTAGCGCTAACAATAAATCTTTGATTGCCAGTTCAGGTAATGGCTGGTTTTTTTCTGCTAGTTCCGGCACGCTTGCCTGCGCTATAAAGATATCGCGGCCAACACGAGGTAGGCTGTCTATATTTTCGGCCGCTTTTTTAAATTGTTCGTACTCTTGTAGACGTTTTATAAGTTCGGCGCGGGGATCGTCTTCTTCTTCTAACTCTTCATGAACAGGCAGTAACAGCCTAGATTTAATTTGGGCCAGCAATGCCGCCATTACTAAATATTCACCCGCGAGTTCTAGTTGGAACTCGCTCATCATTTCAACATATTTTACATACTGCTCAGTAATGCTAAAAATAGACAACTCAAGAACATCTAGCTTATGCTTTTTAATTAGATAAAGCAGCAGATCCAAAGGCCCTTCAAAGGTTTCTAAAATAACTTCAAGGGCATCAGGTGGGATATATAAATCTTCGGGTTTATCAACAACGGCTTTACCATGTAAAAAAGCCAGAGGCAGCTTTTGCTGCACTGGCATATCAGGTGTTGGCGTTGATGATAGCGTCTCAGACTGTTTCATTGTTATTCAAATGGCGTTGTATCACCGCAACCAACACGAAGAATTTGAATATCATCTTCTGATAAATCAATCACTGTGGTCGCCTGCTCAGGTAAATACCCACCATGAATAATTAAATCCACTTGTTTATCAAGGCGCTCTAAAATGTCATCGGGATCAGCTTGAGTAAACTCTTCGCCCGGTAAAATAAGTGAGCACGACATTAAGGGCTCACCCAGCTCAGCTAATAAAGCACACGCTATTGGGTGCTCTATAACACGTATGCCTATGGTTTTTTTCTTGTCGTTTAATAACCGCTTAGGCACTTCTTTTGTACCTTTAAAAATAAACGTGTAAGGCCCTGGGGTATTATTTTTAATAAGCCTAAACATTTGGTTATCAACACGCGCATAAGTAGACAGCTCAGATAAATCACGGCATACCAAAGTAAAATTGTGATGTTTTTCAATACCACGAATACGTTCAATGCGCTCTTTAGCTTGCTTATTACCTAAATTACAGCCTATCGCGTATCCTGAATCTGTAGGATACACAACTACGCCGCCTTGTTTAATAATATCAACAGCTTGAGAAATTAATCTAGGCTGTGGATTATCTGGATGTATATGAAATAATTGACTCATAATGCAACTCCTTCGTGCTTTTCCCATGTTTGCCAAACCCCTTGGCAATCTTTAGGTAAGTATAAATTTTTTCCAAGTTCTAAATAGCTAGTCGGAAAATGAAAATCAGAGCCTTGTGAGCAAAGTAGTTCGTATTCTTGGCTCAATAGCCCTAAAAACTGACGTTCACTTGGCGCCTGCTGCGGCTGCGCAACTTCCATTGCATCTCCGCCTACTGATTTAAATTCCACTAACAATTTACGTAGCCACTTGTTCGACATTTTATAGCTACTTGGGTGCGCTAAAACGGCCACCCCACCTGCGGCATGAATCGCCGCAATAGCTGTTTGCATATCACACCAATTACTTGGCACGTAACCAGTTTTACCTCGCCCTAAATACTTTTTAAATACCCCAGGAAAGTTTTTAGCTACACCACGCTCAATCAATGCTCTGGCAAAGTGAGCGCGAGTAATTTGTGCATTATCGGCCAGCTCGCGAGCTTGTTGGTAAATACCATCGAATCCGTTTTTATTTAGTCGATGGCCAATCTCTATTGCGCGAGTTTCACGTTTTTGCTGCTGCTCGCTCAGTAGTGTATGCAAGGTACTATCGTTGGTATCAATATTTAGTCCAACAATATGAATTTCAAAACTTTCCCACTTGGTTGATATTTCAACCCCGTTAATAAGTTTAAGCGGCAAGTTTTCACGTTTGATAAAAGCCTGTGCAGGTTCAATAGCAGCCACCGTATCGTGATCGGTAATGGCAAATACATCAATATTTTTATCGACTGCTCGCGCTAATAATTCCTCAACGGTTAAATGGCCGTCTGAGTGCGTGGTGTGACTATGTAGGTCGTATTTTATCAAATGAAAACTACTTAAATTTAGGGTTTAACGGTGTTTCACCCAGTATAACAAGTTTTTTAACTAAATTGTTTTAAATAAACACTTGACACAAAAGCAGTTGATACGTTTTACTGTAGCCACTTTTAGACATTAAAGAATTAACAACAATGAAAAATACAATTCACAACATCATTTGGTGGTGGCACTCTTAAAATCAAGGGTGATGAATTGTCGTGTCTAAACAAAAAATTCTAACCCGCTACCATGCGGGTTTTTTTATCACTAAATTTTGCAATAAAAGATTAACAGGAATTAAAAACATGAATAACGTAAACACTCTTACACATCATTGGTGGTGGCGCCTGGCATAGCGGGACGGTAATGGTCTATCTATAATTTAGACATCGTTATTCAAACCCCGCACTGCTTAGCATTGCGGGGTTTTATTTTTTTTAGGGGATGAGGTTTGATTTTTAGTCATATAACAACAACACCAGGTGAAGTGACCAGCATAACGCAAGTACGAGACTACATAAGTAGCCCACTTGCATTGTATGCCGCACTTGATAAACCTAACTCACTATTACTTGAATCTGCAGAGATAGATTCTAAAGATAGCGTAAAAAGCTTAATACTCGTTGATTGTGCACTGCGTATTGTCTGCCAAGGCAACCAAGTGAGCGTAACAGCACAATCAAATAACGGGCAGCAGTTACTCAGTTATTTACAAGCTAATGTAAAAAACTGCGCATCACAGTTATCCGATACCACACTAACACTGGAGTATCACCCAGCAGATGACACCATTGACCAAGCCAGTAAGCTGATTGCAGATAACGCTTTTAGCGCATTACGCACCTGTTTAAATAGCATCAAAAGTACCACTAACAATCCATTCTCGGTGTTTTTAGGCGGTGTATTTGCCTACGACATGGTGGCTAATTTTGAACAGCTAACCGATGTACCCGACGGGGAAAACACCTGTCCAGACTATGTTTTTTATTTAGCAGAAACACTGGTTGTTATTGATCATCAAAAACAAACAACGGAATTAATTGGTAACGTATTTAATGGCCCTGATGTACATGCAAACTGCTTTGAAGTAGGCAAACAATTAGAGCACTTGGATACATTATGCGACCACGCTGCTGATTTTAGCGCACCAAGCCAAACTGGCGACTGCCCAGTGAGTGTTGATATTAGTGATGAGCAATACTGCCAGCAAGTAATTAAGCTCAAGCGACACATAGTCGATGGCGATATTTTTCAAGTGGTGCCTTCTCGTACCTTCTCACTACCCTGTCCTGACTCTTTACATGCCTACAGCCAGCTAAAAAAACAAAACCCTAGTCCGTACATGTTTTATATGCGCGATGAAGATTTCTCATTATTTGGCGCATCTCCTGAGTCCGCGCTTAAATACGAAGTTCAGTCTCAACAGGTCGAGGTTTATCCGATTGCCGGCACACGCCCTCGCGGCAAATTTGCTAATGGACAAATCAACCCTGATTTAGATAGCCGTATTGAGCTTGAGCTTAGAAACGATCAAAAAGAACGTGCAGAGCATTTAATGCTAGTTGATTTAGCGCGTAATGATGTGGCCCGCATTAGCGTGCCGGGTACGCGCCATGCCAAAGAGCTATTAAAAGTAGACCGTTACTCACAAGTAATGCACTTAGTGTCGCGCGTGGTGGGGAAATTAAAACCCGAACTAGATGCCCTACATGCTTATCAAGCCTGTATGAACATGGGCACATTAGTGGGCGCGCCAAAGGTAAGAGCTGCAGAGCTTGTGCGCCAAACCGAAGGAAAACGCCGCGGCAGTTATGGCGGCGCAGTTGGCTATTTAACTGGTGATGGTGCAATGGACAGCTGTATTGTTATTCGTGCCGCCTTTGTTAAAAATAATATTGCTTATGTGCAAGCTGGCGCTGGGGTTGTGTTTGATTCAGACCCAATGTCAGAGGCTAACGAAACCCGCGCTAAAGCACAGGCGGTGATCACCGCGATTAAATCGACATATGAGGCTGTATAAAATGAGTGAAGCACACCCTATTAAAATTTACTTTTTAGATAACTTTGACTCATTTAGCTATAACCTTGTTGATGAACTAACAATGCTAGGTGCTGAGTTAGTTGTTTACAGAAATAACATTAGCGCTGAAGTAATATTCAACAAAATGCAGGCAGAGCATAAGCAGGTATTATTGGTTTTATCGCCAGGCCCAGGGGCACCGAGTGATGCGGGCTGCCTAATGGAATTAATTAGCCTGTGCAAAGGTAAGTTCCCGATGCTGGGCATTTGTTTAGGCCAACAAGCACTAACACAAAGTTACGGCGGAGTAATCGGTCATGCTGGTGAAACCGTACATGGTAAGTCATCAATTATTGAGTTAGACGATCATCCGGTGTTTAATGGGATGGGCAGCACTATGCCAGTGGCCCGTTATCACTCATTAATGGCCACAAAAGTGCCTGATAACTTAGCGGTTATTGCAAAGTATCAAGATATTCCAATGGCTATTTATCATCATCAAGACACTGCACTGGGTTATCAATTCCACCCAGAATCTATTTTAACGCCCAATGGCGCTATGCTGCTGCAGCAAAGCGTTGCTTATTTAACGCGTGCCAAATAAAGGGAACATTATGACTACACAATTACAAAACTCGCTTAATGTTCAACAGGCTATTGAGCACGTTATTGCCAAGCAATCATTGAGCTATGCACAAGCAAAAACACTTTTTGATCAAATAATGCAAGGGAATATGAGCGATATTGAGCTCTCTGCACTGTTAATTAGCCTTAAAATGAAAGGTGAAATAAGCGATGAAATCGCTGGTGCTGCGGCCTCAATGCGTGAAAACGCCATGGCATTTACAACCATTAAAACTCAACTTGCCGATAGCTGTGGTACCGGTGGCGATGGTTCAAACACTATCAATATCAGTACAACCGCGGCAATTGTGGCAG